>DASWWQ010000052.1:0-1723 GCA_036405935.1 Flavobacteriales bacterium | reverse complement strand
GGGTCGCTGGAGGAGGTGGGGCTGTTGCCCAAGGCCACGCGGTACACGTTGTCGTTCACCGGAACGATCGGCCCCACGAAACGCTCGAAGGCGGAGAGGCCGATGGTGATCGGATGGCAGTCCACGGATACGGCGGCGTTGCTCGCGGGCAGGCCGGTGCCGATCTGGATCGGTGTGGGGATCGCCGTGTTGTAGGTGATCGTGGCGGGGCAGTAGGTGCAGCTACCATCATCCTCCGTGGCGCCGGCATCGTGGTTCTGCGCCAAGGGGTCGGTGCAGCCCGAGGGGTCCACGGTGGTCACGTCGATCGTATTGCTGTTGGCGGACACCAAGGCATCGATCACGGCGCGTACACGGTAGTAGTAGGTCTGACCGGGCTGGAGACCCGAAACCACTTGCGAGGTGCCGCTCACCGCGAGGCTCTCGTAGCCCGGCAGGAAGGAAGGACCTTGGCCGTTGTAGGTGTGCTGTCCGAGATGGCTCACATCATCCTGCGCGAAGCCGTCCCATTCGCTGGCGAGCGAGGGGAAGGTGGCGGCAGGGTTCGCCGACAGACCGCTGGACACGGAGGATCTGCGCACCAACGTGCGGTCCACGGTGCTCAGGCCGGTGGCGGTCCAGGCGGTGCCGGGATCGTTGCCGATGCTACCGAAGATGTCCACGTAGCTGTTCGTGCTGATGCGGCGCAGGGCCACGGCATCGTCACCGTTGAAGTTGGTCGCGGCCGAATTGGTGGCTGCTCCGCCATAGATCGCGGCGCTGCTGTTCTTGTATACGATGGTGGCACCGTCGGCCAGGTTGCCGGTCAGGGCCACCGTGTTGCTGGCCGAGGACGCGCCGTTGGCGAAGAGCAACAGCTGGTAGTCGCTCAGGTCGACCGTCGCACCCGTGCCGTTGAAGAGCTCCAGATACTTGTTGTTGCTGCTGCCTTCCACGTACTCCGAGATGATCAGGTCGGAAGCAGGTACCGCACCGCTGAAGGTGGGCGAGGTGCTGACGTCCAGCAGATAGCCCGTGGCGAAATCCACCGGCGACCAATTGGCCGTGAAGCTCGTGGCATCCACGTCCGTGGCGGCGATGGCCACCGGAACGCCCAGGGCCACCGTGTTCAGTTGCATCTGCGGACCGTAGGAAGTGCCTTCGGTGTTCGTGGCGAAGGCTACGTAGTACACCGCGCTGCCGGGAGCAAGAGCGCTCAACGTGGCGCTGAAGGATCCGCTGTTCAGGTCGGACGAGGCGAGGACCGTGCCGGTGCCGGGCGTGAAGCCGGCACTGGTGGACCATTCGAAACCGTAGGCCGATACCGTGCTGCTGCCTTCCGAAACGAGGCTACCGTTCAACACCCCGCTGGTGGCGGTGATGCTGGTGGCCGCAGCTGTGGTCACCGAAGGAGGCGTGGGCACGAAGGTGCCGACACAAGCGCATTCCGAGGTCCATGTGTCGTTGCTGGTGAAGACGTTGTTGTCGTCGCAGGCCGTGCCGGGCAGGGCAGGACCGTTTTCCACGCCGTTGCAGTCCACCGGTGGGATCGGTTCTCCGATGCAGATGCAGTCGCTACCGTAGACATCATTGATCGTCAAGGCATCGCTATCGTCGCAGGCCGTTCCGGGCAGTGCGGGACCGTTGAACACCCCGAGGCAGTCGTTCTCACCGGTGATCACCTGGATCACGTTGCTGTTCGCCGAGGTGCTGCTGCCACCGATGGCCCGCACCCGATAGTAGT
>DASWWQ010000051.1:0-16811 GCA_036405935.1 Flavobacteriales bacterium | reverse complement strand
ACACCGCGTTCGGAGGATTCCAGGACGGTTTGTTCAACGTCGTGTACCATGTGTCCAAGGAGGTGTTCGTCACCAGGCCGCTGGAAGCGCCCAGCGCCACGGTGATCACGATCGCGAGCAGGATACGCCAGGTGTTCCTCATGATCCGGGTCCTAAAGTGCTTTCAGGAAAGCCGACACCTCGCGGTTGAAGTCGACCGGAGCCTCTTGGTTGCTGAGGTGCGCCACCTCAGGGATCACCACCAGTTTGCTGTTCGGGATCGCACGGTGCATGGCTTCGCTCTCGCTGGGCGGTATCAACGTGTCCGCGGAACCGGTGATGATCAGCGTGGGCACGGTGATCGTCGGAAGGAATTCCCGTTGATCCTCACGGGAAGCCATCCCCCGGGCCGAGGCCGCAACACCGCTCGGGCTTTGCCGGGCCATCAGGTCGCGCACGGTTGTACGCAGGGTGGGGGAGGCGTTGGGCGCGACCATCTTTCCGATCATCTCGTCCGCGATCACGGCCACTCCTTCTGTCAGCGCCTTCTTGGCGGTCGCCTCACGGCCTTCCTTGGCCTTGTCGTCATCGGCACCTGCACGCGTGTTGCAAAGGATCAGGCCTTTCACGCGGTTCGGATGTGCTTTCAATAGCGCAAGAGCGATGTAGCCTCCCATCGACAGTCCACAGATCACGGCCTGCTCCACCCCCAGGTGATCGAGCACGCCGATCAGGTCCTGCACGTGCAGGGCCATGGTCTGTACCGGAGCCGGATCCTTCGCACCGCCGGATCCGCGGAGATCGGGTGCGATCACCCAAGCGTCGCCGGCCAGGTCGCGCAACTGCGGCGTCCACAACGTATGGTCATGCGGAAAACCATGGATCAAGAGCAGGGGTGTGCCGCTGCCGGAGGTGATGATGGGAAGAGGGGACGCCATGTCGGAACAACGCTCGCAGGGCCTGCCCGGTTCACGGTTCGGTGCGTCCCTTCCGGCGCGATCCGCTGTACAGCTCGAAGCGCATGAAGCGGCATTCCAAGGCCCCGTTGTACAGCTTGATCCTGGGTTTAGGTGTCAGGTGGATGTGCGCCGCCGCCTCGCGGTTGCTGGTGATCACCCAAGCCTCCCAACCGCCCCACTTCTGCTTGAACGTGTCCCCGATGCTCCTGTACAACGCGTTGATGTCCTCGCTGTCCATCCGTTCACCGTACGGCGGGTTCATGATCAGTACACCTCCGCCTTCGGGTGGCTCCAGTTCCTGGAACGGGGAGTTCTTGATCCGTATGCGGTCCTTCAAGCCCGTGCGGGCGATGTTGATGCCGGCCTTGCGCGCCACGTGCGGGGAGAGTTCGCCGCCCAGGATCAAGGGCCGGTCGTCGGTCACCTGGGCCATGGCCGCTTCGCGCACCGCACGCCAGAGCTCCTTGTCATGATCGCGCCAGCGTTCGAAACCGAACTCGGGCCGGTGCGCTCCGGCCGGGATGTTGCCGGCGATCATGGCGGCCTCGATCAACAATGTTCCACTACCGCACATGGGATCCACGAGGTTGCTCTTCCTGTCCCACTTCGTCAGCAGTACCAGACCCGCGGCCAACACCTCGTTGATCGGTGCCAGGTTGGTGCTGTCCCGATAGCCGCGTTTGTGCAACGAACTGCCGGAGCTGTCCAATGACACCGTGCACTGATCACCCTGCACATGCAGATGGATGCGGAGGTCCGGGGAATCGAGGTCCACCGAAGGGCGTTGTCCGGTGCGTCCCCGGAAACGGTCCGCGATCGCGTCCTTCGCCTTCAGCGCCAGGAACTGGCTGTGGTTGAAACGGTCGGAGTTCAAGGCGCACCCGATCGCCAACGTGTCCGCCGGTGTCAGGAAGTCCTCCCAAGGCATGCGCTTGATACCGGTGTAGAGGTCCTGTTCATTGCCCACGCGGAACGAATCGATGGGCACCAGGATCCGCAGGGCGGTGCGCAGGCAGAGGTTCGCGCGATAGAGACAGGCCTCATCGCCCGAGAAACGCACGGCGCGGTTGCGGATCTCGATATCCTTCGCCCCGATCGCTTGCAGTTCATCCGCCAGCAGTTCCTCCAGCCCGAACATGGTCTGGGCGATCATGGGAAAGTGCTTCGTTGGCATCAGGGCGTGCTCCTGCCGCGTTCAGCGACATCGGGCCGCGAACTTACCCAACCTCGGACCGGCAAGGAACCGGTCAGCGTTTGAGGAAGCGCCGGACGCTACGGCCCGAAGTGCTGCGGACCTCCATCACGTACACGCCCACCGGAAGCGACCGGACGTCGAGGAACAGCCGTCCATCCGAAGGAACTTGGCCGATGTGGAGATTGCGCACCGCGCGGCCCACCGCATCGCAGAGGGTCACGGTGATCGAGCCGCGCGTTTCCTCCAAGGTCAGTATCACCAGCTCCGAGGCGGGGTTGGGGTAGAGTTCGATGATCTCCGGACCCTGTCCCTCCACCAACGCGGTGCTGAGGTCCGATACGCGGAACCGCCACCATCCCTCCGGGGCCACGATGGGTCGAACCTGGTTCTTACCACTGTTGCTGACCGCACCGATATAATAGTACACGGTGGTGCCACCGGGCTGGGCCGGAATGGCTCCGCTCCAATGGTCGTCCGCACCCATCACCATGTCCACCGCGGTGAAGCCGCCTGCAGTGTCCGTGGTCCAATGGAGTTGCGCCCCGGCGATACCGCTCCGGTGGCGGATGTAGCCTTCCACGAGGTAGTCGTTCTCGGTGTCGTCCGTGTCGGGCAGGGGTTGGTGGCGGATCAACAGCGGATCGGCCACCCCGATGCCCTTGGTGATGCAATGGATGGCGCCGCTGGCGGAGATGATGTTCGCTTCGTTGTTGTCGCAATCGATGCCGATGACCCGGTAGCCTGGAAGCGACTCGCGCAGGATCCGGAGCCCGGTGGTGTCGTACTCGGTCCGGTAGGTGGGCACCAGTACGGTCTTGTTGATGAACACGTTGTTCGCATAGGTGCGATAGCTGGCATTGGGAGGGAAGGCCCCGCTCGTGCTCGGAGGCATGGGTATGCGTACCAGCTTCCAAGGCGTACCGAACACGCTGTTGGTGGTGCTCAGCACCGTGGAGATGTTCGTTTCCAGTTGCGGCCCATCGCTTTCGCCGAGGGGGAATTCGCCCACCAGCAGGCGCTCCTCATCCAGCAGCTTCATGTGCATGTCGATGTGGTGGATCGCGTCGTACGGCAACGTTTCCATCTTGATGTAGCGTCCTGGCTGGATCCCCATCCATTGTTCCATGATGGCATCCACCTCGGCCTCGTTCTTCACGGTCTGGTTGAATTCGCCGCCCGGACCGTTCTCGTCGAGCACCAGGTTGCTGCTGAAGGCCGTGCCCGCGCCATCGCTCATGAAGTTGCCGCCGGTATGCACGAGGTCGTACGGTGCCGTGTTGGTGCGGTATACGGGGATGCCCAGCTGTTCACCGATCAGATCGGGGAGCGCATCATCCTGTGGACGTGGGCGGTTGTAGATCCAGTCGAGCTGGAAGAGCGAGTCCACCTCGTTGCCGTAGATGGTCTCCGCGCCGTAGTCGCGGATCCAGATGCTGTTGAAGGGCGTCTCGATGAACGTGATGTTCTCCAGGTCCGGCAAAGGCCCACCGGCCGCGTTGCCCAGCAGATAATCCTCCACATCCCCGGCATCATCGCAGGAGATGATCACCTCGCATTCCTCCTTGGCGTAGCGAGCGATGTTCTTGAGGATGGGCGAATAGCCGTCCCAGGCCAGGCACAACGCTTGGATCTCCTCCCATTCGGCCATGGTGCGTACCGGCATTTCGGGCGGGGTGGAGATACCGCGATCGGATCCGCCGCGGCTCTCGCGATAGGCAGGGATCAGGTCGCGCTCGTGCGGGGCCAGTGCATGGGGAAGGCCTTGTTCCTGGGCCTGGAGAACGAAGGCGGTGGACAGCAACGAGAAGGTGAGCAGCTTGCGCATCGGGAGATGGATACGCCAAGGTAAAGGCCCCCCGCTCCGCGGCCGCGCCTTATCGCTTCGATGCGTGGTTTTCCGCGATGTTGTCCACCGGACCCACCCGAGCACCATGGAACGCCGCGGAGATATCACGCACGTACCAGAACGTGAGGTCGCCGTGGCAGAAACCCGTTCGCATGTCCGGTCTTTGGAAGAAGCGCGGGCGGTTCAACAGGGTGAGGGCGCGTTCCACGTTCCCCTCCCAGCGGACGGGGTCCAGCCCGAGGTCCTTGGCCAGGCGTTGTGCATCCTGGATGTGGCCGGGGCCGGCGTTGTACGAAGCCAGCACGAAGCGCATCCGTTGGTCGCTGTTCGGTACGCGGCCGCGCCACATGGTGTCCAGTCGGGCCAGGTAACGGGTGGCGGTCCGGATGTGGTTGTCCACGCTGCCGCTGCTGTCGATACCCATGCTGGCGGCGGTCTCCGGCATCAATTGCATCAGGCCGTTGGCGCCCTTGTACGTGGCCTCCGGATTGAAGCGCGATTCCTTGAAGGCTACGGCCGCCAACAGCTTCCAATCCCAATGGAAGTCGTCCGCATGCACCTGGAAAAGACTGTCGTACGGACTGATGGTATCTCCCCGGAGCACGGATCCGAACCGTGAACGCATGCTGCCGCGTGGGCCGGGCGTCTGCGCCTTGGTGATCAGCTCCCGGGCCTCGGTCTCCTCCGCCCCGTTGAGCCAGGTGTTCAAGGAGGCCAGCAGGTGGTTCGCGTTGGTGCGCACGCCGAAGGCCAAGGGAACGGAGGCCCCGATCCTTCCTCCGAATTCGACCTGTGGCAGGCGTTTGGCCTCCAACGCGGCACTGGCATCGGTGATCACGGCCTGTGCGGTGCGGCCGATGGCCACACGGGTCATCAGCATCTCGGGACTGGCGGTGTCCGGAAGCAGCACCAACGTGCTGTCCACGATGAAGGCGGTGTCCTGGGCCAGGAAAGGCGACCAACGACTGATGTAGAGCGTATCGGGGCCTTGGGCACGTTTGCGTGTGGTGGCCGGTACCATGGGGTCGGGACGGAGGTGGATCCGGACCGGCGCCACGAAGCGGTAGGCGCTGGTGAAGTGCACGAAGTCCTTGGCCGGACCATGTGGATTCAATTGGGCTGCGATGATGTCACCCTGGCCGCGCTGAAGACAGGCCAGCATGCTATCGGGATGATCAATGGGAACGGCCTTGATCCGCAGCTTCTCCCGTTTGGCGAAACGGCGCAGCAGGTCCCACTCCAAGCCGGATTCAGCCCCGGGCCGGCTCTCCCAGCTCAGGGGGTCGCGCAGCACGAGCACGCGCAGGGTGTCCTTCCTGATCTCGGCCAGGTCGCGCGTGGTGCGGGGTGCGGCCCATACCGGTGCGCTGGGCTCCGCTTGGTGCGGCAGGGATGGCCCGAAGGCCAATACCGCCAGGAATGCGACGAAGACGATCGTACCGGTCCATTCAGCCTTGCCCATGGGGTTGCAGATGTTGGCGCAGCCGGCCCAGAAGATCCAGGCCTTCGCTGCGGTACTCGTCCAAGTGTTCGGTCAAAACACGTTCAGCCCCCAACAACACGGATCCGCCCGGCACCCTGCCGGCCAGCCCGCTCAATGCTCTTGCCACACCGTCGATCCGGGCGTAGGAGCCCAGCCAATCGCCCTGCACCATGTAGTGCAACATGCGCCGCGTGCGTTCCGGCATCAGATGCGCATGGGCGGTCAGCAGTTCGTACATCCTTTGTGCATATTCCTGCAAGGTGCCCTTTCCTCCGCTCGCCGCATGCCATTGACTGGCCAGCGCGTGGTCGATGAAGATGTCCAGCGCAACCCCCGCGTATTTCCCGCAGTGTGTTCTCAACCGTTCCCGGCCTTGGAGGGCGATGGGATGGTTGTCGGTGAAGGTGTCGATGGTGCGATGCATACGCAATCCTTCCTGGATCCGACCGGGGTGAGCGCTGAGGTCACGGCCCTTCACGGCATCCCCCATGAAATTGCCGGTGATCACCAGCGGGTCGTTACCCGATACGAGAAGGTGGCCCAGAAAGTTCATGACGGCCGACGAAAGTACCGCCAGGGCGTCCGAAGGGTCGGCCTACACCCCGGATGTGCCGTCCGCCAGCCGCATCCGCCGCTCATGCACGCCCGCTCGGGTCTTGGGAAGGGCCCGGTATCTTGGTCGCGATGACCGCGCGCGCCAGCCATTTGGCCGTCTACTGGGCCACCCAGTTGGGTGGATGGGCCTTGTACGTATCGGTCTTCGGGGTGCTGTCGTGGATCAAGGACGAATACGGTCCCGGGCAGACCGAGCTTTCGCTCATCACCATGGTCGTCGGCCTGGTCTGCAGCCATCTGCTCAGGGCCGTGATGCGGCGGAAGGGGTGGCAGGAGCTGCCCATCCCTGCGTTGATCCCCCGGCTGACTTTGGCGGCCACGTTGATCGGTGCCTTGGCAGCCCTGTTGCAAGCGGGCCTGCATGATGTGCTTCTGCCCGAGGCGGAAGCCATCTTCGGGGGCGACGGCAGTCGCCTGTTCGAGCGTATGCTCGGCTGGGTGGTGGTGCTGATGATGTGGAGCCTGATCTATTTCGCCTATCTCTATTTCGTGCGCAGTCGGCGCGAGGAGCTGAAATCCCTCCGTTTGGAGACCGCAAGCCGGAACGACCAGCTGGCCCATCTGCGCAGCCAGATGAACCCGCATTTCATGTTCAACGCGCTCAACAGCATCCGTGCGCTGATCGATGAGGATCCGCTCCGCGCGAAGCGTTCGATCACCCAGCTCAGCGCCATCCTGCGCAACGCCATGAGCACCGTGAAGCGCGTTACCGTTCCCTTGGGCGAGGAACTGGACATGGTGAAGGCCTACCTGGACCTCGAACACATGCGTTTCGAGGAGCGCTTGCGTGTGAGCTACGACGTGGATCCCGCCTTGGAACGCACTCCTGTTCCTCCGATGATGCTGCAGACGTTGGTGGAGAACGCCGTGCGCCACGGGGTGGCCGCACAACCCGAAGGTGGCGAAGTGCATATCGCCGTGCAACAAGGCCTCCATGGGCTGGTGATCTCCGTAACGAACTCCGGCCGTTACACGCCGGGTGCATCGCGCGGTACCGGCATCGGTCTGCAGAACACGCGCGAACGCCTGGCGCGCATCTACGGCGAGCGGGCCGAACTCCGTATCATGAACCGGGACGGCAGGGTGGTGACGGAGGTGGAGATGCCCGTCACCACCCTCGCCGGCGACCACTGAACACCCGTACCACGATCCATCGACCATGAAAGCACTGATCATCGACGACGAACGATTGGCCCGGAAGGAGCTTTCCAACCTGCTCCAGGCACACGAACAAGTGGAGGTGGTGGGGGAGGCCGCCAATGCCGATGAGGCCGAACAACGCATCCAGGAGTTGAGGCCCGATCTGCTTTTCCTGGACATCAACATGCCCGGCCGTGATGGGTTCCAGTTGCTTTCCGCACTGGACCACGCACCCCACGTGATCTTCGTGACGGCCTACGAAGAGCGTGCCGTGGATGCGTTCCGGGTCAATGCGCTGGACTACCTCTTGAAGCCCATCGATCCTGCGCGCCTGGAGGAGGCCATCAACAAGCTGCCGAAGGCCGCCGCCAGCGAACTGCCCCAGCGGGAGATGCTGCACGCCGATGACCAGATCTTCCTGAAGGATGGCGAGAAATGCTGGTTCGTATCCCTGAAGGACGTGCGCCTCTTCGAGAGCGAGGGCAACTACGTGCGGGTGAGGTTCTCCGACCAGAAGCCGCTGGTGCTGCGATCGCTCAACACCCTGGAGAAGAAGCTGGATCCCTTGGTGTTCTTCCGCGCCAACCGTAAGCAGATGATCAACCTGAAGTGGGTCACGGGTATCGAACCCTGGTTCAGCGGTGGGTTGAACGTGAAGCTCTCCACCGGCGAGACCGTGGAAGTGAGCCGCCGGCAGGCCGCCCGCTTCAAGGAACTGCTCAGCTTGTGATCACAACGGTACTTTCGCGCCCATGTCGAAACGCTCGCTGCTGATCCTGATCATCGTTTGGAACGTGCTGCTCACCGCGGCCCTGATCTGGTCGCACACCCGCGTGGGTGGCGCCAAGAAGCAGGTACGCAGCCTGGCGGAGCGGATGGAGGCCGGTGATACCTCCGCGGCCTACACGCCGGTACCGCGCGATACGGCCGGTCTCCGCGAAGGACGCATCGCCTTCTTCTTCATGGATTCCGTCACCTCCGGCTTCGAACTGGTGGAGGAGATCAAGGGCAAGGTCCGCAGCGAAGGGAACCGCATGGAAGGCAACCTTCGCCGGGAGATGGAGAAGGCCCAGGCCCGTGCCCAGGAATTGGCCGCCAAGGACCAGACCTACAGCACGCAGGCCCAACAGGAGGAGGACCAGCGCGAATTCCAGGACCTGCAACGGCGGATCCAGGAACTGCAGGTGAGCTCGCAGGAGCGCTTGGAGGATCTCCAGGTGGACGCTCTCCGGCGCATCACCGGCGAGCTGCAGGATTTCCTCGGCGAATACAACGAACAGGCCGGCTTCGACTACATCTTCAGCATCCAGGAGGGTGGACAGGTATGGGTGGGCAACAAAGGCCTCGACATCACCTCCGATATCGTGGCCGGCCTCAACGAACGCCACCGCGCCAAGAAGACCGCAGCCGTTCCGGCGAAGTAGACGCCTGCGGCCTGATCTTCGCAGGGCCTCCGAACGATGCAGTTCCTGCGCCTCCTCCTCTTCCTGGCCCTTCTCCCGCTGTCGGTCGTTCGCCTAAGTGCACAGAACGATCCCGCTGCGCAGCCCAGGACCGGGGGCACCCGCATCGAGATCGTGAACGCGGACCGCTGGGATTTCGATGCCCGTATTCCCGGTGCCCAGCGTCTGGTAGGTGCCGTGCAATTCCGTCATGGCGGGGCCCTGATGTCCTGCGACAGTGCCTATCTCTACGAGAACAACACCGTGCAGGCCTTCGGTCGGGTGCGGATCCTGCATGCCGATACCCTGACCATCACCGGCGACCGGCTGGACTACGATGGTAATCAGCGTACGGCCACCATCACGGGGAATGTCCGGCTCGATGATCCATCGATGAGCATGACCACCGATGCGCTGTCGTACGATCTGGCCTCCCGGACCGCACGCTACAGCACGGGAGCGGTGATCACGGGGAAACGCGATACCAACACCCTCACCAGTCGCGCCGGATCCTACTTCGCCGGTGCGCACCGCTTCGTCTTCAGCAAGGAGGTGCACCTCCAGCAGCCCGACCGCACCATCGATGCGGATACCCTGCACTATGTCACCACCACCGGCATGGCCGAGTTCCATGGTCCCACGCGTATCGCGCAAGGCACGGGCACCCTGTGGACCGAGCGTGGCACGTACGACACGCGGACCGGGCAAGGCCGTTTCACCAAGGCCGGCCGGGTGGTGGACCAAGGTCAGGAACTGCAGGGCGATACCCTGTTCTACGATGGCATGACGGGCAAGGCCATCGCCTACGGTAACGTGGCGATGCTGGACACCGCGAACGACCTCGAGGTCCGGGGAGGGCATGGCCGCCATGAGGTGAAGAGCCGTGCCTCCTTCGTGACCCATCGGGCCGAACTGGTGCTGCACATGGACAGCGATGCCTTGCACCTGCACGCCGATACGCTCTTCGCCACCACCGACAGCGCCGGGGCGCGCCTGGTGACCGCGCGACGTGGGGTCCGCTTCTTCAGGTCCGATCTACAAGGGGTGTGCGACACCATGCTCTACGCGGGCAAGGACAGCATCATCCACCTGCGCGGCAGGCCCGTGATCTGGAGCGGTGCGGACCAGATCACGGGTGATACGGTGCGCATCGAGCTCCGCAACGGAAGGGCCCATCGGCTGGTGGTGCGGGGCAACGCCTTCCTGATCGCCCGGGCCGACAGCGTGCATTTCGATCAGGTCGCCGGTACGCACATGGTGGGCACCTTCCGCAACAATGAGCTGTCGCGTCTGGAAGTGGTGGGCAACTGCCGCACGGCCTATTTCGCCCGGGAGGAACAGCCCGATAGCACACAGAAGATCATCGGCGTGAACCGCGCCGACTGCAGCCGGTTGAACGTGGCCATCGAAGGGGGCGAGGTGAAGGGCATCACCTTCATCACCAAGCCCGATGCGGTGCTTCATCCCTTGGACAAGGCTCCGCCGGAGGCCTTGGTGCTGAAAGGCTTCGTGTGGCATGAAGCCTTGCGCCCCACCGATGTGGAGGACATCTTCAGGCCTGTGCCGGTCGCCGTTGCGGTACCCTGATCCTCAATCCTCCTCCCACTTCACCACGTCGGGAAGCGGCTTGCGGTAGCCCTTGGGCCACTCCACCGCCGGATAGCCGAGGTAGAACAGTCCGAGGCACTGGTCATCCGTTCCCAGACCGAGGAAACGCTTCATGCCTTCGCCGGTGATCGCGGCCCCGGTGCTCCAGAAACCGCCCAGTCCGTAGGCGGTGCAGGTGAGGTGCATGTTCTGCACCGCGCAGGCCACCGCCAACTGTTCCTCGAGCAAGGGGATCTTTCCATTGGGGTCGCGGGCCAAGCCGATGGCGATCACCACACTGCTCTGCAAAGGGCGTTGGGTGTGGTTCTCGAACTTGCGCGGCATGAACCGGTCGGGGGGGGTGATCCGTGTGTATTCCGCACCAAGGAAAGCCGAAAGCCGTTGGCGGCCAGGCCCGGTGAACACCGTGAAGCGCCAGGGCTGGGTCATGCCATGGGTGGGTGCCCACACGGCGTTGCCCAGCACCCGTTCGATGATGTCGCGATGCACCTCGCGATCGGTGTAGTCCTTGGGTTGTATGCTCCGCCGTTCACGGATCAATTCGGTCAGTTCGCTCACACTGTATCTCATGGGGTCGGAGCCTCGTCATCGCTCCGCAAGGGTGCAAAGAGAACCAAGTACGGTGATATATCGGGCGGCCCGGGCCTTCATCCATGCGTCATACCTTGCGGCCAACAAGGATCACATGCGACCATACGTACCCGCTCTTCTCACCGCCGGTCTGCTGGCAACGGCACCGGGAGCCCTCGCGCAGATCACCATCACCGCCGCGAACAACCTGCCGGACGCCGGCCAGAGTTTCACTTACAATACCGCGGCCTACGCGGCTCCACCTCCGGGAGGGAACGACGTGGCGTTCAACTTCTCCGGCCTGGTCGCCGCAGGTGCCACCACCATCGATTGGATCGATCCGGCCGACTATTCCGAGCCTTCCATGTTCCCCACGGCGCAGATGGCCATGGCGCACGGCGGGGATACGGTCTTCTATGCCGTCACCGCCGAAGGACTGGAACGGGTGGGTGAACGCAATACCCTGACGGTGCTGGGCAACGACCTCGACCTGAAGATCGTGCACACCAACAACATGTTGGAACTCGATCTGCCCCTCACATCGCCCGGCAGCTGGACCGATCAGGTGGAAGGTACCGTGGACTCCGATGGATCCATGGGCAGCCGCAGCGGGTTCATCCAAGGGAACGTTGATGCCTACGGCTACATCGACCTTCCCGGTGGTATCACTTCCGCTGTGCTGCGCGTGTACACCAGGATCGACGAGGTGGTGCAGATCGCCATCAACGGGAATCCCGCCAATGTGGCCCACAAACGCCACCAGTACGACTACTACGTTCCTTGGTTGAAGATGCCCGTGCTCACCTCCTACATGGACAGCATGACCTATATCTTCACCTTGACCGAGAGCGGCATCCGTTTCATGACGGAGGCTCCCGTCGGCGTTCAGGAGGATGCCGCGGAGGCCGCTGGATTCCTGGTGGTGCCCAATCCGGCGTCCGACCGTATCGAACTGGTGCAGAAGGGTGCTCCGGTCCCCGCCCGCGTGCAGGTGATCGATGCCGCAGGCAAGGTGGTGCTCACCCGGGATCTCCTGGCCGTGGCCGGCCAACGTCCCGGCTTGGACGTGCAGATGTTGGCGGCCGGTGTGTATACGGTGCGCTTACAGGAGGCTTCGGGCCTCACGCGCGCGCAGCGCCTGACCATCGCGCGCTGAGCCGTCCCGGTTCCGCGTCCGGCGAACGCCCCGGCCTGACGCCGGGGCGTTCGCTTTTCGTGCACCTACTTTTGTACCCCGCACCATAAGCCGGTGCATTCCGCATGCTCGGAGTCCGCTTCTCGACCTTCATTCCACCCCAGGACGATCGCTCGCCTTTCGAGAAGCTGCTGCCCCTCTTCCTCGAACTGCTCACGCACACCAGCGGTGATGTGGATGAAGCGCTCGAGTGGATGGCGGAACTGGACAAGGAGCACGGTCTTTTCAACAAGGACTACACCTTGGAGGATTTCAAGGCGGACCTTCGGAAGAACGGGATCATCGGGGATGCGCCTGGCAAGGGGGGAAGTGCTCCCACTGCGAAGGCCGAACAGCTGATCCGGGAGAAGGCCCTGGAACAGGTCTTCGGCAAGTTGAAGAAGAGCGATCGTGGTAATCACGGTCTGCGGCGGGCCGGTCAGGGCGATGAACCCACCAGTGATCGTCGCAGCTACCGTTTCGGCGACCCGATCGAACAGGTGGCGATGAGCGACAGCATCCGCAACGCGCAGCAAAAGGGAGGTATCGATGAGCTGCGCCTGAGCGAGGATGATCTGGAGGTGATGGAGACCGAGCACCAGAGCGCCTGCGCCACGGTGCTGATGATAGACATCAGCCACAGCATGATCCTCTATGGCGAGGACCGGATCACGCCCGCGAAGAAGGTGGCCATGGCCTTGGCCGAGCTCATCGCGCGCCGCTATCCGAAGGACACGTTGGACATCGTGGTGTTCGGTAACGATGCCTGGCAGGTGACCCTCAAGGACCTGCCCTACCTGCAGGTGGGACCCTTCCACACCAACACCGTGGCCGGACTGGAGCTGGCCATGGACATCCTGCGCCGTCGCAAGTTGCGCAACCGCCGCATCGTGATGATCACCGACGGCAAACCGAGCTGCATCAAACGCGACGGGGAGTACTACATGAACAGCGTCGGCCTCGATGACCACATCGTGGCGCGCACCCTGGACGCCGCCGTAAGGGCGCGCAAGGCGAAGATCCCCATCACCACCTTCATGATCGCGCAGGACCCGTACCTGCAACGCTTCATCGAGAAGTTCACCGAGGCGAACCAGGGCCGTGCCTTCTACACGGGCCTGAAGGGCTTGGCCGACATGGTGTTCCGCGATCACGCCAGCAACCGCAAGACCTCTTGAACCGCCCGGCCGGCGTGAAAGGCCATAGCGATACCATGCGACCAACGACCCTCGGGGAACTGAAGAAGAGCGGCTACCGAAGCCGCACCGTGAAGGAGGAACTGCGCGAGAACCTCATCGCCCGTATGCGCGACGGGAAGTCCCTGTTCGAAGGGATCCATGGGTATGAACGGACCGTGATGCCCGCGATGGAGCGTGCGCTGCTGGCGGGGCACAGCATGAACCTGCTCGGCCTTCGTGGTCAGGCCAAGACCCGGATGGCGCGTTCGCTCGTGCAACTGCTCGACGAATACGTGCCCGTGGTGGCCGGCAGCGAGATCAACGACGATCCGCTCGCACCGATCTCGCGTTACGCCAAGGACCTCATCGCCCAGCAAGGCGATGCCACACCGATCGGTTGGCTTCACCGCAACGACCGCTACACGGAGAAGCTGGCCACGCCGGATGTCACCGTGGCCGACCTCATCGGCGACAGCGATCCCATCAAGGCCGCCAACCTCAAGCTGGACTACAGCGATGAACGCGTGATCCACTTCGGCCTGATCCCCCGCAGCCATCGCGGCATCTTCGTGATCAACGAACTGCCCGACCTGCAGCCCCGTATCCAGGTGGCGTTGTTCAACATCCTGCAGGAAGGCGATGTGCAGATCCGCGGGTTCAAGCTGCGACTGCCGCTGGACATCCAGTTCGTCTTCACCGCGAACCCCGAGGACTACACCAACCGTGGCGCCATCATCACCCCGCTGAAGGACCGGATCCAGAGCCAGATCCTGACGCACTATCCCCGTACGATCGAGCTGGGCATGCGCATCACCGCGCAGGAGCTGCGTTCACCGCAGGAGCAGGTGCAACGTATCGCCGTGCCGGATCTGGTGCGCGTGCTCGTGGAGCGGATCGCGTTGGAGGCACGGAGCAGCGAATTCGTGGATCGCAAGAGCGGCGTGAGCGCCAGGCTGACCATCTCCGCCCTGGAAAGTGTGATCAGTGCCGCGGAACGCAGGGCCATCCGCAATGGCGAGGAGCGCACCATGGCGCGCATCGGCGACCTCTATGCCGTGGTGCCGGCCATCACGGGGAAGATCGAACTGGTGTACGAAGGCGAACAGGAAGGACCGGAGAAGATCGCGCTGCACCTGTTGGGCCTGGCCATCCGCAATACCTTCATCGAACTGTTCCCCGACCCGGCGAAGACGCGCAAACGCAAGGACCACAAGGACCCCTACGCGCCCGTGGTGGCTTGGTGCAACGAGCACCCGGTGGACCTGCTCTTCGAACAGGACGACCACGCCCACCGGGCCGCCCTGCAACGCGTGCAAGGACTGGACGAGGTGTTGCAGCTGCACGGTAGCCGCCTGCCCCAGGAGGAGCGGGTGCTATGGAAGGAGTTCGTGCTGCACGGTCTGGCCGAGCACAGCCGCATCGGCCTTTCGCTGCTGGACGGCAGCATGCGTTTCGGTGATGTGCTGGACTCCGTGCTGCCTTCCTTGGGCGAGGAGGAGCAGGAGGACTGAACCTATTCCGGTGGTCCGAACCGTGGGTCCGTGAGGAAGCCCGGATCGGTGAAGGTGTGCAGGAACCGCTCCAAGGCATCCTGCTCCTCGAACGACAGGTCCAGCGGCTCCTGGAGGAAGGGCCTCAGGATGGTATCGATGTTCAGCACCTGCTGCAGGTGGCTGTTGTAGAACTGGACGCTGGCCTCGAGGTCGGCTTGGCGTCCATCGTGCATATAGGGTGCGCTGGCCGCGATGTTGCGCAGGGTGGGCACCTTGAAACGGCCCATGTCGCGCGGCATTCCCGTGATGCCGCCCACACCGAGGTCGATGGGCACGGCATCCAGCCCCACCACGCGCAAGGAATCATCGGTGGTGAGACCCATGGGGTGGCAGCGCACGCATTTTGCGCGGCCCACGTACAGGTCGAGTCCTAGGAGTTCCTGTTCGGTCAACGCGTCCATGTCACCTTCGTAATGGAACCGGTCGAAGCGTGAACCGAAGGAGACGAGGGTGCGCTCGAACTGTGCGATGGCCTTCACCACGAGCAGGCTGTCCACCTGCCGCGTGCCGAAGGCACGGAAGAAAAGCTCCGGATAGTCTGGGCCGGCCTGGAGGCGTTCCACCACCACGGTCCAGCTGTTCGCCATCTCGATGGGGTTCGTGACGGGGTCGTGCGCCTGTTCCTCCAAGGTTGTGCGGCGGCCATCCCAGAAGAGGGTATTGCTCCAGCCGAGATTCACCAAGGCCATTGCATTGCGCGTGCCCGCGGTGCCGTCCGTACCCACGCTCACCGTACGCGGATCGCTGAAACCTGAGGCCTGCACATGACAGGTGGCGCAGCTGATGGTGCCATCGTTCGACAACGCTTTGTCATGGAAGAGCTTGCGACCGAGCTGTACGCCTTCAACGGTGGTTGGATTGTCCGGTGGTACGGGCATGGGGCCGATGCTGTCCAATACCCAAGCGGGAAGATGGAGGTCGTATGGGGTGGGGTCGAACACCTGTTCCTCCTCCAACGCCACGTCCTTGCGGCATCCGCCCAGCAGCAGCACGGCCATGACGATGCCTGCGATCACGGCCGTTCGGGAAGGATGCAGGGTTCTCACGCGGCGCAAGATCGGCCCGGTGGAAGGGTGGGTGCGTACATCCTTCCCCTTAGGCCTGGGATCCCGAGTTCAATGGCGTGCATACTTGTGGAAGTCCGCATGATCCTCGTCGATGGCCTTCTTCACTCCGTACATGCGATGAGCCGCCATGGCCAGCTCCTTGTGGCCGTTGGCCACCAGCCAGTCCAGCGCTGCCCGCTCGCCATCACCGGCCAGTGCCATCTGTTTGAGCACGCTCATGCCGTTGCGGTCCAGCCACTCCAAGGCCTTGCGGTCGCCTTCGATACCGGTGATCAGCGCCATGAGATGGGGATGGCCGTTCTCCATCAGCCATTTGCGCGCCTCGGCCTGCAGCTGCAGTGCATGGGTGAAGATGCCGAGTTCCGGATAGCCGTTCTTCATCAGCCAGTCGCGCAGTGCCGTGTTGCCCCGGATCGCTTCGGCCCAGGCCAACAACACTTTTGCCGGATATTCCATGCGCATCGCAGCGGAGCTGTACGCACGAAGTTACGCTGGTCGCGCCTCCGTGCCTGCGGGTATCTTCGTGGCCGATCACCGGTTTCACCATGCGCCCTTTCCTGCTGCTGCTCTCGTTCCTTTTGGCGTCGTTCGTTCCGGCGCAGGTGCCGAAGGAGGTGAAGCGTGAGGTCCTGGTGCGCGACCTCTTGCGCCGCGACAAACCCTACAAGGCCATCAACCAGTGCAACGCCATGATGGGAACGCCCGCGCAGGCACGGTTCCAGGCCCTGCGCGCCGATGCACTGAACCGGATCGGGGAGCATGGCAAGGCGCTCTCGGATGCCCAGGCCGCAACGCGTGCGCTACCCGGCGACAAGGAAGCCCTGCTGCAGTTGGGGATCGCCGAACAGGGAGTGGGTGCCTTGGACAGCGCGATCCTGCGTTTCGAACGCCTGTACCCCACGGACACCACCGCGGAGGTCCGGTTCCATCTGGCGGGTGCTTATCGCTTGGCCGGCCGTTGTGCCGAAGTGATCGAGGTGCTCGGACCGTTGTCCGCCTCGG
>DASWWQ010000050.1:0-15893 GCA_036405935.1 Flavobacteriales bacterium | reverse complement strand
TGAAAAATGACCCTCCTCTTTATTTATCTCCAAACGATTATCATGATGTCATTCAAGGAAATTATCGAGAAGGCCCGCGCCGCCCTCAAAGCGGAGAAAGAGGTGAAGCCTGCGGAGGTTGCTCCCGCCGCCGTTCCTGCTGTCGAACCTGTTGAGACCAAGCTCGCTGAGCAAGAAGCACCTGTTGCGGATGCTCCTTCGACCGCTGATCTCGAATCAATCGCTACCGCACTTGCTGCGATCGAGGAGAAGGTGAACGGTCTCGCTGCTGATGTCGAGGCCCTGAAGAACGGTGCCTCCGAAGTAGCTGCCAAGAACGAAGAATTCAAAGCAGAGTTTTCCAAGAAGATCGAACAGATCGGTGCTCAGCCTTCGGGCGAACCAGTGACCGTCGCCCTGAAGAAGGTCGAGTTCAAGCCCTCGGGCAATCCCGTTTTGGATGGTGTTCGCAAACGCCTCCAATCCAAGTAATCATTCAACACATACACTAAATCCAATCATACACTATGGGACTTACTGCTCCTGCTATGCAGCAACACATTGAGAAGGTTCGCTCTACGGACGACTTCATTACGAATGCCGTTGCTGGTGCAACGACTTTCAACTCACCAACCATCGTCTTCAAGGAGAACGTGAAGGCTGGTACCCTTGTTGAGGTGCCTGTTTACAGCAATCAACTGAAGCTCCGAGCTGGCAACAATGTCAAGACAAGCTCAGGTGGAACCACGATCAGCACAATCCAACTGGGCACTTCGCTGTTCACCCACTTCGATATCATGACGGGTCAGGATCTCAGCGATCGTTTCCCTCAGATCCTTCACGCTGGAGCAACGTCCGAGATCGACATGCCTGAGGCCATCTTGGCCAACTACACTGTACTTGTACAGAACGCTGTGTCCGAGGCTGTATGGCAAGGAGGATACAACGGCTACGCAGGCGATGTCACGATCGACGGCTGGTTGAAGCAGTTGGTCAATACCTCGCACAGCGCGAAGACCTATAACCAGAGCGTGGCCTACGCCTTCTCGGCACAGAATGCGGTGTCCTTGGTGAACACCTTCTTGCAGTCCCGTCCGAACCGTCTCTACACGGCTCCGATCGAATTGCGCATGTCTCCTCAGGCCTTCGAGTCACTCAAGTTGGGGTACATCCAAGAGAAATCGTACTTCCATGACCCCACTTTGGATCCGTGGAAGATGAACATCAACGGTATCAGCAATTGCGTTGCTGTTGCGGACACGGGTCTCGTCGGGGCGAAGGCGATGGTTGCCATCACCACGAACACACTATACGCTGCTGCCGATCTCAAGAGCGATCAGAACGAGATCAAGTTCGGCTATGACGACAAGCTGAATGAATCGTGGATGCGTATCTGCCTGTCCATCGGTTGCAAGGTCGCACTCCCAGAGGACATCGGTGTGTTCCGCTTTGCCTAATCCATGCACCATCCATCAAACCACTAATACCAACATAAATCATGGCATGCGAAGGCATTAATTCAAATCATTACATCGAGTCCTGCCTGTCCCTCATCAGTGGGGTCAGAAAGCTACATGTAGTAGCGTACAACCAACTGTCGGCGACGACTTGGACCTACGATGCAGAAGGCCGCATCACGGGTTCCACCACATCGCCCTCATACTACACCATTGATCTCCCCACGGGGCTTGCATCCTTCGATGAGGTCGGAACTTTCGCTGCGAACGGTTACTTCAAGACGATCACCCACTCATGCGAGGTTGTGCTTTTGGGACAATCCCAGAAGAACCGAAACCTCGCCAACAAGCTGATCAATGGACAATGGTCCATGCTGGTCACGCTGGAAAGCGGCGAACTGGTGGCTTTGGGTCTGAACAAACCATTGGTTTCGGTGGAGCTCAACGCCAACCCTGGGGTGGGCGATGCCGAGGAGAACGCCATCCGCGTTAAGCTGTCCAGCAAGAGCGGTGAACTCATGAAGTTGATCGATCCGAACGGAACCTATACCAATCCTTTGTTCGCGGCTTAATCGAATCATACACTCATGCGAAGGGCGGGCTATTCACTTGGCCCGCCCTTCGGCGTTAAGGACCACACATGCTCAACATCATCCACAGCAAATCCAACACCGTTGTCCTGACCGCCTTGCGGGATCATCCGTTCGCGACCGTTCCCGCATGGTGGGCATTCGTGTTCAAGAGCTCCGACAATGAACGCGAGCTCCAGTGCTTCGTTCAGGACATGTCGCCTAATCCCTTGTCCTACCAACGCTTCTCCATCTCGGGTTCGACCGAGGTCCATGATGCGGAGAGGGGAGTGGTTAGGCTTCTTCCGTTGGGAATGTGGACCTATAGCCTATGGCCCGCCACCACCAACACGCCCGAGGGGATCATCGCCTCTGGGAGCCCGCTGTCTTTCGGGTTGTTGACGGTCTCATGAGACTTTATTTATGAGTGATGCTATCCCAGAACATATCCAATCCAATAATCCCGAAGGCAAAGAATCCGATCATCGAAGGCCAGCAGTTCTTCACGTTCTCAACGCCCAATACCGAGGCGACATTCATTCAGAAGAAGGGAAAGCAGTGGATCGAGACGGGAGAAAACAATGACCTCTATGAGTTCATCGAGAGCTTGTTGGACATAAGTCCCACCCACGCGGCATGTATTGCTGGTACCGTGCAATGGGCCGTGGGGGAGTCTATCGAGATTCCGACTGATCCCAAGGCCTTGGAGTTCTTCACGAATCATCAGACGTCACGAGCATCCGCCAAGAACCTTGGGGAGCTTGCGAAGTCACTGCTCCGCGACCTCGTGGTGTTCTCTTCATGCTTCATCTCGGTTGTGTGGCGGAAGGACGGGAGAGGATATACCGAGATCAGTTACGTCGATCCGAAGTCTGTCCGTCCTGATGTGGATGGTGATGGCTTTTGGATCTCGACCGATTGGAGCAAATGGAAGAAAGAGGATCACACGCCTGTTTTCTTCGCTCGTTTCTCGGATGAGGACGGTCAGCGAAAGGGTACGCAGATCCTAGAGGTACGAATACCGAATCCAAGGAAGACTCCGATCAGCCTGCCTCTGTACTGGTCCGTAAAGGACCACATCCTATTGGACGGAGAGCTTCTGACCATGAACAGGTCGCGCGTTCAGAACGGGTTCCATTCTAATCTCGTGTTTCGTTGGCCAGAGGCTCCGAGTCTGGAGGAGCAGACCGCCAATTATGAGGCTCGCAAGAAGTTCTACGCGGGTGCCAGCAATAGTTCAAAGGCAATGGATGTGTTCGGTCAAGGCATCGAGATCGATCAGATAGAGTCCACGGTGATGCCCGCTGATGTGATGCTCCTCCAGAGCACGATCGACCGTAAGATCTCCATAGGGCATCGTGTGCCAAACGATGGCCAGTTGTTCGGAATCGGATTGGGTGATGGTGGTATGACGTTCTCGGTCGATTCCATGAAGGAAGAAGCCAGTTTATTCCAGTCTACGGTTGTGAGTCCCATCCAGTTTGCTCTCACTGATGCCTACACCACTTTGGCTCTTGCATGCGGGATCGATCATGAGTGGATCATCTTGCCCTTCCAACTCACGCCTATACAGGAGGATGGGGAGGTCCTCTCTGAGGATGGCACCATTGCTCCAACAGAGAACGTCCAAGCCTCTGCCATGAATGGAGCACAGGTCGAATCACTGATCTCCATCATCACCCAGATCGGCTCTGGGGTCATCTCGAAGACAACGGGTAAGCCCTTGATCCAAGCTGCATTCCCCGCTCTCGGCGATCCCGCTATCGACGCCATGCTCGCGGGCATACCAGATGTCGCCCCCGCCCCAATCAATCCCATCCCTTCAAATGAGTGATATCCTTCTCGTTCCTATCCAAACGATTAAGCAGAACAGCCAGATAGAGCCCAATGTGGAACCAACAAGGTTGAGACCCATCGTGCTTCGTTGTCAACGCATCAACGTGGCGAACGTGATAGGAAGCGCTCTCCTGAAATGGTTGCTTGCCCGTGTCCAACCCGATGGGACATTGACGGGATTGAACGCCATACAAACCGAATTCTATCAGGAGCATATTGTGCCTCTGCTGTCGCTACATGTGGAGGCTGAGTTCACAGCTTCGGGGGGAATGAAGAGAAGCAATGTTGGACCCAACAACCTGTCTTCCGACAAGGCTCACACGCCCGACCTGTCTGACGTGAAATGGGTATACGGGAGGATCATGAACTCCGCTGATAGTGTGGCCATAAGCCTTCGTCGGTTCATGCAGAGCCCCACCGTAAGACAGGACGAAATCTATGCGCTGTTCACCTCGTGCGATCAGAACCGTGTTCCCGATCAGCGCACCCAATCATCTATCTATACAGGTCCAAGATGATCCACCCTCTCTTCCTCATCCTTACGCCCGAGATCGTGTTGGGCTTGCTGGCAACGCTTTGCTCTGGGATCGTTGGCTTAGCCGTTTATTCCTTTCTCGATCTCAAGAAGGTTGTCCAACGAATCGAGGAGAAGATCGACACGAACGAGGGGTGCAATCAGGAGGCGCACCAAGCGGTTGATCGATCCTTGGCTCGGATCGAAGAGAGCCTTCGTTCCATGAGTCGGGACATCGATCGCCATGAGCGTTCCATTGATGAGCTCAGAGATCGGGACGCATGAAAGAAGAAAGCGGGGGAACCCACCAGTTCCCCCGCCTGACAGTCCGTCCAAGCCCGAAGGCTCAAGACGAATGCTGGAACAAAAGTAATGAAGAACGCCCCCTGAGGGATTTGAGTCCTACTGGGGGCGTTCTACACAGGCAGGGTAGAAGGGAAGTACAGCCTGTGCTCGAATGAAACACGGCTGGGTCTCCTTTAGTTCAGGGACGAGGAACATGCCTCCATGCGTACGGAAGCGATGCGAGGTGGATGTTGGCGTTCCAGAGCTCCTGTTTCGGGTTGTTCGGATCCACTGCTGCAACATTTGCCATATCACCCGCGACTACCTTGAACAAGTACAGCCCATGATCCTGACCTGAGAAAGGATTGATCATTCGATAGTAGTCCCCTGCCGAGAAGAGGGAGCGCACTTCCGTGACGACTGGGATCGGAACAGGAGCATGGATCACAACAGGGACAGGGTTCGCGTTCATAACGGACACGGGAACTGGTAGTGGTGCGGCGACCTCGACCTTCTGGATCTTGCCTCCTCCTTTTTCTTCTTCTGCCATGGTGATGGGTTTTGGTACCACAACCTAGGTCGAGTGTGTACCCCTCCACCAGAGTCTTTTTCACGGGGTCCCGATGTCATTCCATGACCTCCTGTGGGGAGCCAGACCGTTCGTCTTGGGGTTAGGGTGCGTCCCTTTCACGGCGGTTCCCTAAACCGTTCGTCACATTCCTCTTTGGCGGGGTGGAGCACCATGGGTGTTGGGCTTCCCATTTGCCCCCGATCTGCACCCGATCGTTTTTTGGGGGTCGTTTTTCGCAACCCCTCAAACCTTCTGAAAGCCGCGTCTAAGTAGTGGTAGAAACAAAAAAGCCGACTCTTGCGAATCGGCTTTCGGTAGCCCGTAGGGGAATCGAACCCCTGTTTCATCCGTGAAAGGGACGCGTCCTAACCCCTAGACGAACGGGCCATACCCAGTACACCTTCGAGCACCTTCGCCGAGGCTATGGCGTTCAAAGGGAGCGCAAAAGTAGACAGATCCCCGATCCCACAAAATCCGACCGGAAAAGTTCGTGGGAGGACGAACGACAGAGGCACGAAGGCACAGCGAACGCAGAGGATAGGCTGCTGCGTGCCACCGCGACGGGTGGGATCTCGATCCCAACGGAGGAGGGCCATGCGTGCCCTCTGCGGCTCCGCGCCTCTGCGGTGAAAAGGACCTCTCAGGTGAACTCCTCCACGTCCGTCTGGAACCGGAAGCCCAGGCGTTTGCCGGTGCTCAGTTTCAGGTTGGCGTTCAACTCGTTCATCTCCATCACGGTCACCTGGTTCACCTGGTCGTAGGGGGGCGCCAGGAGGTCGAAGTCCAGCACGTACAGGATCACGGAATAGAGCACCTTCTTGAGGTTGGCGCGGTCCAGGTCGTTGTCGGGGAGGTCGTTGTAGAGGAAGCCCAGCTGGCGCTTGCCCTGCACGAAGAAGTGGCCTTCCTTGTTGAGGAAGAGGCGGGCCACCAGGTAGCCGAGGTCGCGCTCGCGGTTGTACTTGAAGGAGTCGCTGAGGAAGTTGTACATGTTGATGACGCCGAAGTACCCGCGCATCTCATCCTCCTCCAGGTAGCTGGTCTTCCAGAGGCTGTGGCCCTGGTCCAGCCGGAACACGTTGGTGTGCATGTGGAAGATGATGGTGTCGCCGGCCACCTTGGCCTCGGCCGCCATCTCCCCCTTATCGGTATAGGCCACGTGCAGGCGTTCGTCCTTGCCTTCGATGCCCTTGGCCAGCTCGGCGATGATCTCCTGGAGCAGCTCCTTGGTGAGGGCGAAGGCCTTGACGGTGCGGGCGAAGACGTCCTGCTTCATGCCGCTCTTGGTCTCGAGCAGGCTGCAGATCAGGGCCTTCGGATCGGGTACGGGAGCGGAAGGGGTCTCTTTCTTCATCTAGTAGGCTCTTGCGAAGATGACGCGGCGGGCGCTGGGTTTGCCGGTGACCATGCAGGTGCCCGGCGTGGTATCGCCTTCCAAGGGGATGCAGCGGATGGTGGCCTTGGTCTCCTGTTTCACCTTCTCCTCCGTCTCGGCCGTGCCGTCCCAGTGGGCATGGATGAAGCCGCCTTCCTCGATGGCCTCCTTGAACTCGGCGTACGAGTCCACGTTGCGCGTCTTCTGCTCGCGCATGGCCAAGGCCTTCTGGTAGAGGTTGCCTTGGATGGCCTCCAACAGGTGTTCGATCTTCTCGGCCAGCCCCGTCATCTGCATCACCTGCTTCTCCAGGGTATCGCGGCGGGCCACCTCCACGGTGCCGTTCTCCAAGTCGCGGGGGCCGATGGCGATGCGCACGGGATAGCCCTTGAACTCGTACTCGGCGAATTTCCAGCCGGGTTTCTTGGTGTCGTCGTCGTCGAACTTCACCACGATGCCACGGGCGCGCAGGTCGGCGATCACGGGAGCCATATGGCTGCGGATGGCCTCCAGCTGTTCAGGGTTCTTGGCGATGGGCACGATGGCCACATGCACGGGGGCCAGCTTCGGGGGAAGCACCAGTCCATGATCATCGCTGTGGGTCATGATCAGCGCGCCGATCAGGCGGGTGCTGACGCCCCAGCTGGTGGCCCAGACGTGCTCCTGCTTGTTCTCCTTGTTGGTGAACAGCACATCGAAGGCCTTCGCGAAGTTCTGGCCCAGGAAGTGGCTGGTGCCGGCCTGCAGGGCCTTGCCGTCCTGCATCATCGCTTCGATGCAATAGGTGTCCTCGGCCCCGGCGAAGCGTTCGCTGGCGGTCTTCACGCCCTTGATCACGGGCAGGGCCATCCACTCCTCGGCGAAGGTGGCGTAGACGTCGAGCATGCGGCGGGTCTCCTCCACGGCCTCGGCCTTGCTGGCGTGGGCGGTGTGGCCTTCCTGCCAGAGGAACTCGGCGGTGCGGAGGAAGAGACGGGTGCGCATCTCCCAGCGGACCACATTGGCCCATTGGTTGATCAGCAGGGGCAGGTCGCGGTAGCTCTTCACCCAGCCGCGGTAGGTGTTCCAGATGATGGTCTCGCTGGTGGGGCGGATGATCAGTTCCTCCTCCAGCTTGGCCTCGGGGTCCACCACCACGCCGTGCACGGGATCGCTCTTCAGGCGGTAGTGGGTCACCACGGCGCATTCCTTGGCGAAGCCCTCCACGTGGCTGGCCTCCTTGGCCAGGTAGCTTTTCGGGATGAAGAGGGGGAAATAGGCGTTCACGTGACCGGTTTCCTTGAACATCCTGTCCAACGCGCCCTGCATCTTCTCCCAGACCGCATAGCCGTGCGGCTTGATCACCATACAACCGCGCACGTCGCTGTGTTCGGCCAGGTCGGCCTTCAACACCAGGTCGTTGTACCATTGGGCATAGTCCTCGGCACGCTTTGTGAGTTGGTCGCTCATGTCCCGCTCCTGTGGTATTATTTTTGTTCCTGTTCCAAAGGGCGTGCAAGGTACAGCACCGCATCACGCCCTTCAGGCCAAGGAATACCACGAGGACCAAGACCATCGACCATGAGAACGCTCTTCCAGACCCTTCCGCTCATCGCCCTGCTTTCCGCTTGCGGCAGCCTGCAGGAGACGGCGAACGTTCGCGACGATGTGTACGATGTGCCGGACCGTACGGTGATGGCTTCGAAGAGCGCGGCGGCCCCGGCTCCCGAGGCGCCCGCCACGAGCGAGGAGGATTATTACGATGAAGGGGAGTCGAGATCCAGCGTCCAGAGCGAGCGCCGGGATTTCTACGACATGACCTACAATGATCCCTACTGGTACAACTATGGCCGCTTCGGATGGAATTCTCCCGGCATGTGGGGTCCTTCCTTCGGGATGGGTTACGGCATGGGCATGGGCAATGGTTGGAGCGTGGGCATCGGTTACGGTTCGGGCTTCGGCAATCCTTACTGGGGCAACAGCTGGATGAGCGGTTATGGCGCCTGGGGTAGTCCTTGGGGCTATGGTTATGGGTATCCGTATTGGGGAGGCGGTTTCGGCAACCCCTACTACGGCTATGGGTACGGTGGTGGTTGGGGAGGTCCTTATCATGGTCCTTGGGGTGGTTGCTACGGCTGCTACGAGCCGGTGGGCTACGGGAACAGTGTGGTGTACGGGCATCGTCCATCGCTCAACGGCGGTTCGGGCAACGGTTCATCGGGCGTGGGTAATCCGCGGGGTTATCGCAACCCCGCCGGTCTGGTGGATACCCGGCCTTCGGTGGGTCGGCAGGATACGTTTGAGCAACGCGTGCGTACCGATCCGGCGGGCCGGAACAATTCCCGGACGCTGACACCGGCCGATCGGCCTTCCCGCAACACCGGTTTCGGCAAGCCTTCCCGCACACCCCGGCCGGCCACGCGCCCGAGCACACCCTCGCGCACCTTCGATGGCGGAGGAGGTTCGAGTCCGTCCCGGGGTGGAGGCGGAAGCGGTGGAGGTGGAGGCCGCACCAGTCCGCGTCCCCGGTGATCCCATAGACCATGAGCAACAGCATCAAAGCATGGGGAGCGGTGCTCCTCTGGACGTCCACGGCCTTCACGGCCGTGGCGCAGAACGAGGAGGATGCCCTGCGCTACTCCAGCACCCTTCCGGGAGGCACGGCGCGCAGTTGGGGCATGGGTAGTGCCATGGGTGCGGTCGGAGCCGATCCCATCAGCGCCTCGCTGAACCCGGCCGGCTTCGGTCTCTACAACACCAGTGAACTCAGCTTCACCCCGGCTTTCGAAGTGAACGATGCGAAGAGCATCTTCTCCAGCACGCGCGCTCAGGAGCAGGACCAGCGCTTCCACTTCAACAACTTCGCCCTGATGCTCCATCACGAGGGCGAGAAAGGGAGCGATTGGCGTGGGGGAACCTTCGGGGTCTCCTTCGATCGGCAGGCCAGTTTCCATTGGGACACGCGAGCGGTGGGGGAGCGGGTGAACAGCACTGTGCTGCAGCAGTTCGCGAACGAGGCCTATGGCTTCTCCGGAGCGGACCTTGCGGACCAGTTCCCCTTCACGGCCGACCTGGCCTACCAAACCTATGGCATCGACCCGAACGTCGACACCACCCAACTGGACTACACCACGGCCATTCCCTTCGGAAGCCCTACCCGGCAGCAGCACACCGTGACCGCCGGCGGCCGGTTGAACACCACCAGCATCTTCTATGGGACCAACTACCTGGACAAGCTCTATCTCGGTCTGTCGATCGGGCTGGTCTCCACCCGGTACGAGCGGAACACCAAGCACAAGGAGAACACCTTGGACCCTGCGGTGGACCTGCAGGAACTCACCTTCGAGGAGCGCCTGCTGACCACGGGCAATGGGGTGGATGTGAAGTTCGGCCTCATCGGCCGGGTCACGGAAAGGTTGCGCTTGGGGGGCTCCTTCCATAGTCCCATGTGGTTGCAGTTGAGCGACGCATACAGTTATAGTATGAGCACCCGCTTCAGCACCTCGGTGGACGGGCAGAACAGCTACTCGGCGACCTCCCCGGACGGTACCTTCTCGTATCGGGTACGTACCCCTTGGCGGGCCTTGGGTTCCGTGGCCTATGTGGTCGGGAAGCATGGCGTGATCAGTGCCGACTACCAGTACGCCGACCAGCGGGGCAGCAAGCTGAATGCCGCCCGGGACATCATCGATGGATACGACTTCGAGGCGGAGAACGAGGTGATCAAGGACAGCTTCCGGGGTACGCACAGCATCCGGGTGGGCACCGAATGGCGCTCAGGCAACTGGTACTTCCGCGCGGGTTGGGGGGTATGGCCGGACGCCTACGCGGACAACGACAGCCGCCAAGGCACCGCCTACAAGCGCTATACGGGGGGCATCGGCTTCCGTACGGACCGGGTGAGCATCGATCTGGCCGGCGTATACGGCCAACGGGATGTGGTGACCTACCCGTACGATCCCGCCCTGGTGTCGGCCATCACCCAGACCCTCACGGACACCCGGGGCATGCTGACCATCGCCTTCCGGCCTTGACCGGACGCCCGTTCTTGTACGGAACCTTGGTCTGGGCAGGCACGTATCTTTGGCCTTGCCTTGAACGCAAGGGCAGGGAGCCGTGTACCAAAACCCGCCCGGAACGCCGGATACCAGGAACCAGAGCAAAGCATGAAGCTGACCAGGACCTTGTTCGCCTTGGCCATCGTGGCCCTTTTGGCCTCCTGTGTGGGCCGCCGGAACATCAACTACCTGCAGGACGGTTCGCTGTCGAACACCTCCAAGCTCTTTCCCAACAAGAAGTTCGAGTACCGCATCCGCATCAATGATGTGCTGAGCATCCGCGTGTTGGGTTTGGACGAGGAGAACGTCAAGAACTTCAATGTGGAGACCTCCAGTGCCGGGGTGGGCGTGAACGATGCCGCGCTGTACGTCAACGGATTCTCGGTGGACAAGACCGGTAATGTGCAGTTGCCCACCGTGGGCAAGATCAAGGTGCAGGGCCTCACCGTAGGGGAAGCGCAGGATGCGGTGCAGCGGAAGATCAGCGAGTACTTCACCAACAGCACCGTGATCCTGAAGCTGGTGAGCTTCCGGGTGAGCGTGCTGGGTGCGGTCTCCCGTCCGGGCAGCTACATCGTATACAACAACCAGATCAATGTCCTGGAGGCCCTGGCGCTTGCCGGTGGTCCGGATGAGTACGGGGACAAGCGGCATGTGACGTTGATGCGTCAGACCGACCAGGGCACCCAGGCCCTGTACCTGGACATGGGGAACACGGAGGTGCTCTCCAGTGAGTACTTCTACCTCCTGCCGAACGATGTGGTCTACGTACCTACGCTCAAGGCACGTCCCGGACGCATGAACCTGGAGCTCCTGGCCACGCTGTTCGCGGCGATCAGTGCCACGGGTGTGGTGATCTCCATCGTACAGAGCCAGCAGAACCGATGAGCGCGAACGCGACGCAGGACACGATCGACCTCAAGGCGATCTTCCGGAAACTGATGGCCAAGTGGTGGCTGTTCGCCATCACCTGCACCGTGTTCGTGGCCTTGGCGGTGGCCTATCTGAAGACCACCCCGAAGCGTTACGCGGTCAGCGGGGTGATGCTGATGAGCGAACAGAAGCGCAACAGCTTCGGCGGCGGGCTGGATCGTGAGTTCCTCAAGGGCACGGCCTATCTGAGCAACAACGGCGACCTGGAGGACCAGATCAGCGTGCTGATGTCGTACAGCACCATGCTGAAGACCGTGCAGCGCCTGGATTTCGGGGTGTCGTACTACGAGGAGCGCAATTTCAAACGCCAGGAGAGCTATTCCACCAAGCCCTTCATCATCAAGCCGGACACGGGTCTGCAGGTGGCCGAACTGGAGATCGACCTGGTGCCGAACGTGGCAGCGGGCACCTATCGGGTGAAGGGCAAGGGGAAGAACGTGCGGATGTTCGATACCCGCACGGGTCGCATGGTGGACGATTTCCGCGAGCACTGGGAGGTGGATCAGGAAGGAAGGATCGGCGAACCGTTCCGTCATGAGTTCCTGAACTTCACCATCGAATTCCCCAAGGGCCGGACCTACTCCGACAAGGTGAAGTACAGCTTCGCCTTCCACAGTCTGGAGGGCTTGGCGGGATACTGGCGCAGTGCCACCTCCACCACCCCGCAGAGCGATGACAGCAACATCATCACCATAAGTACCGCGGGTGAGGTGGTGCAGAAGCAGAAGGACTTCATCAACATGCTCATGCTCACGTACATCGAGCTGGAGCAGGCCAAGCAGAACGAGAAGGGCAACCGGACGATCAAGTTCATCGATGAGCAGTTGAGCCAGTCCACCCAGAAGCTGAGCGATGCGGAAGGGCGACTTCAACAGGCCCAGACCACGGGCGGAAGTCTGGTGGGCAGTGCCGGTGATCGCAGCACACAGCTCTACAACGACATGTCGCGCCTGCAGGACGAGCGTTCCCGGGTGTCGAGCCAGGTGCAGGCGCTCACGGAGATGATCGATCGCATGGGCAGCGAGGATCCGTCCACGGGAAGCACCATCTCGATGCTGAACATCAACGATCCCGCGCTGGCCAATGCGATCGACAGCTACAACCGCGATATGAACGAGCTGTCCCAACGGCGCTTGACCGAGCGGCAGCCCACGCCTTCCACGATCGCCTTGAACCGGAAGGTGCAGAGCTCGCGCGCACAGATCCTGCAGTCGGCGAAGGATGCCCGTCGCTCGAACCAACTGCTGATCAACGAGCTCTCCGGCCGCATCGGGAACATCAACCATCAACTGGGGTTGCTGCCCTCGGCCACCCGTCAGGTCAGCATCGCCACCCGGAACTTCGAGCTAACCGCCGAGATGAACAACTACCTCGTGGAGAAGCGCTACGAGGCGGAGATCGCGGTGAACTCCGATCAGGTGGACAAGTACGTGGTGGATGAGGCCCGCCAAGCGATGCCGGGACCCGTGGCCCCGGACAAGAAGACCGCCTTGGGCGGAGCGTTGCTGCTGGGCCTGTTGTTGCCGGTGATGTTCATCATCATCAAGGACTTCTTCACCGATCGCATCAGCGACCTCGATGAACTGAAGCGCCTGAGCCCGATCCCCGTGCTGGCTTCGATCCCCACCAGCAAGCAGAAGCGCATCAACCTGGACGACACACGTTCGATGTTGGCGGAGAGCTTCCGTACGGCACGGATCAACCTGCAATACCTCAATGCCGATGTGCCCCGGCAGGTGGTGGGCCTCACCAGCAGCACCAGCGGTGAGGGCAAGACCTTCTGCTCCATCAATCTGGCCACCGTGCTCGCGCTCAGCGGGAAGAGGACCTTGTTGATCGATGCCGACATGCGGCGACCGCGTGTGCACGAATACCTGGAACTGCCCGAGGGCACCGGTCTCAGCAGCTACCTGGTGGGTGAAACGGACATGGACCGCATGGTGCGGAAGAGCAACATCCCCGGGCTGGATGTGATCACGGCCGGTCCCATTCCGCCGAACCCGTTGGAACTGATGGAGGCCAACCGCATGCAGGAGCTCTTCCAGCACATGCGTTCGCGCTACGATCGTATCGTCGTGGACGCCTCGCCCATGGGTCTCGTGAGCGAGTACGTGATCCTCATGAAGCAGGTCGACATCACGCTCTACGTGGTGCGCCAGGGCTACACGAACCGGGGCGCGTTGCGCTTCGTGAACGAGATGTACCAGTCCAACAAGGTGGGCCGCATCGATCTGCTGCTGAACGATGTGAAGGCCGGTAGGTCGGGCTACGGCGAAGGATATTACACCGCCAGCTAGCCCTCCGAGCATGTTGCGCACGGAAGGTTTCCGCAAGTACCTCAACAACACCTCTTGGCTGTTCGGCGAGCAGATGGTGCGCCTGTTGGTGGTGCTCGGCACGGGCATCTACGTGGCGCGCACGCTTGGTGAAACGCTCTTCGGCCAGCTGAACTACGCCACGGGTTTCGTGGGCATGTTCTTCGCTTTGAGCGCGATGGGCGTGGACCAGATCATCGTGCGCGACCTGGTGAAACGCCCGCAACGCCGCAATGCCTTGTTGGGTACGGCGGCCATGATCAAGCTCGTCGGTGCGTTGCTGCTGCTGACGGTGGTGATGACCGTGAGCTTCATCAAGGACATGGACGGCCTGACGGCGATGCTGGTGCTGATCATCGCCTTCGCGGAGATCCTGCGGCCCTTCAGCGTCATCGAGCACCACTTCATGGCGCAGGTGAAGGCCAAGAAGGTGGTGAGCGTGCAACTGGCACAGGTGCTGATCAGCGCTGCGGTGAAGATCGGCCTCTGCCTGATCAACGCCCCGCTGATCTGGTTCGCCTGGGTGTATGTGCTGGAGGTGATGGTGCTTTCCATCGGCTACACCTGGTTGTTGTCGAAGGACGGTGGCAGCTGGCGGCAGTGGGAGGTCTCCAAACGTATGACGGGCTACCTGCTCGGTCAGTCGTGGCCGATGCTGGTGTACGGCGTGGCGCTCTACATCCAGGCCAAGATCGACCAGGTGATGATCGGTGACATGCTGGCCGCGCGGATGGGCGAGGAGGCGGCCTTCGCCGAGGTCGGTCAATACTCCGTGGCCCTGAAGATGATCGAGGCGATGGGCTTCCTTCCGGTGATCGTGCAGAAGAGCCTCGCGCCGGCGATCACACGCGCCAAGTTGCAGGATCCCGTGCTCTATGCGGATCGGCTGCTGAACCAGTACCGGCTGATGTTCCTCCTCTTCCTGATCACCTCCGTGCCGCTGTACTTCCTGGCCGAACCCATCATCGTGTTCCTTTACGGGGAGGAGTTCCGCCCGGCGGGTTGGTTGTTGTCGCTCTTCGCCATCCGCCTCTTCTTCACCAACATGGGCGTGGCCAAGGCCAGCTTCATCACCAACGAGAGCCTGTTCCGCTATGCCCTGCTGACGGCCGTGATCGGTGCGGGCCTCAACATCGTGATCAACCTGTTCCTGATCCCCGAGTACAAGTCCATCGGCGCCATCTGGGCCACCATCATCTCGTTCGTGGTGAGCATCTTCGTCATCGACCTGTTCTATGCCCGTACCCGCGTGAACCTGCGCTGGATGCTGAAGGGCATCGGCACCTTCTGGAAGTTCCACCGAGCCGTCTAGATCCATGGACCGTCACCTCGTACCCGTCAAACCCGTGCTGTTCGCCGATCGGCGTTGCCCGGTCTGCGAGGCGGGGGAGCCCGAGGCGATCGGCACCGTGTTCCCGGGTGTGCACGTGCTGGGGGAATACCGCTGCCGCAAGTGCGGCTACGCCTTCTACCATGATCTGCCCGTGGGCTTCGCGGTGGACCATGATGTGGCGATCGGCAAGGCCGACGGGAAGATGTACGATGCCAAGGGCGCACAGCCCTGGGTCTGGGGGCCGCTCATGGAGGGCTTCCGGCATCCGTCCGATGAGGAGGTCCGCATCGAGCGCAAGGTCTTCAAGGCCTGCAAGGAGGTGATCGTGCTGAACAACCTCGATTTCCTCTACGGCCATGTGCTGCTGAAGCTCTGGAACGCCCAGTACTACCTGGACAAACACCCGGAGCTCGGTCTGGTGCTGATCCTGCCCAGGAGCTTCGAATGGTTGGTGCCCAAAGGCACCGCGGAGGTGTGGCTGGTGGACCAGAAGCTGGGCAAGGCGCACGGTTGGTACCGCAGCATCGATCGTTCCGTGCAGCAACTGCTGAAGGAATACGACCGGGTGTACCTCGGCAAGGGCTATGCCCACCCGGACAAGAGCTTGGTGGACATCGAGCGTTTCAGCGGCGTGGCGCCCTTCCCCATGGAGCGGTTCATGGAACTGCCCAAGCAGGTGACCTACGTGT
>DASWWQ010000049.1:0-12024 GCA_036405935.1 Flavobacteriales bacterium | reverse complement strand
TGAAACTCTCCGTCATCATCGTCAACTACAATGTCCGGGCCTACCTGGAGCAGTGCCTGCGTTCGGTGCGCGCGGCCATGGAGGGCGTGGACGGCGAGGTGTACGTGATCGACAACGTGAGCGTGGACGGCTCCGTGGAGATGGTCCGTGGGAAGTTCCCCGAGGTGAAGCTGATCGCCAATACGGAGAACGTCGGCTTCAGTCGCGCCAACAACCAGGCCATCCGCCTCAGCACCGCCGAGCATGTGGTGCTGCTGAACCCCGACACGGTGGTGGGCGAGGACGTCTTCCGCAAGGTGATCGCCTTCCTCGATGCCCACCCGAAGTGCGGCGGCCTCGGCGTGCGCATGATCGACGGCACGGGCCGTTTCCTTCCCGAAAGCAAGCGGGGACTGCCTACGCCGGCCGTGTCGTTCTCCAAGATCAGCGGGCTTTCCCGCTTCTTTCCGCGCAGCAAGGTCTTCGGGCGCTATCACTTGGGGCATCTCCCCGAACACGCCAACGCTTCGGTGGAGATCCTCTCCGGAGCCTGCATGTTCCTGCGCAAGGAAGCGCTGGACAAGGTGGGGTTGCTGGACGAGGACTTCTTCATGTACGGGGAGGACATCGACCTCAGCTATCGCATCATCCTGGGCGGCTACGAGAACTGGTATTTCGCCGAGGCGCCGATCATCCATTACAAAGGGGAGAGCACGAAGAAGAGCAGCGTGAACTACGTGTTCGTGTTCTACAACGCCATGGCCATCTTCGCCCGCAAGCACTTTGCGCGCAGCAGCTCGGACCTCTTCTCGTTCCTGATCCGCATCGCCATCTGGGCCAGCGCCGCCGGTGCCGTGCTCAAACGCTTTTTCCGGCGGGCGCTGCTGCCGGTGACCGACCTGGTCTTCCTCTTCGCGGGCCTGCTGACCTCGAACGCCTACAGTGAACACGGCGGCCCGGCCTTGGCCTACGGGCTCATCATGCTGGTCACCTTCTATCTCATGGGCGCCTACGACGTTCCGCTGCGCCTGCCGAACGTGGTGAAGGGCAGCGTGCTGGCGGGCCTGTTGATCGCGTGCTTCATGTGGTGGAAGAACGGGGGGCCTTGGATCGATTGGGTGCAGCACGGCAGTTGGCTGCTGTTGGCCATGGCCGCCAGCGGATTGGCCAGCCGTCTCCTGTTGCGTTGGGCGCGGATCAGTCCTTTCGCCCCAGCTGACGAGGGTACCAAACGGATCCTGGCCATCGGGGGGGAGGAGGCGGCCCGCAAGGCCTTGGACCTGCTGTGGCAAACGCATTTCGGCTTGGCGGAACGTCGCCACATGGATGCCTCTTCCACCGCCGGCACCCAGGGGCTCGCTGCGCTGCGGAAGAACATCGAGCGCCACCGCATCGACGAGGTCGTTTTCTGCGCGGACGACCTGCCCTGGGCCCGCATCATCGAACTGATGGCCGCCTTGCGCGATACAGGGGTGGAGTTCAAGATCACCCGGCCCGGCACGGGTGCCATCATCGGCCCCAGCAGCATCGAGAGCCTGGACGACCTCCTGTTCCTGGAACGCCATGCCATCTCGAGCGTTACCGCGAAAAGGCGCAAACGCCTCTTGGACCTGGGTGCGGCCCTGCTCCTCCTGACCACGCTCCCCATCGGCATCTGGATGGTCCGCAACAAGGGCGGTTTCGTGCGCAACATCATGCGGGTGCTGCTGGGGCTGAACACGTGGGTGGGCTATGCACCGGTGCCCTCCTCCTTCCTGCCTCGGGGACACAAACTTCCGCCAATGCGCCCGGGCATCGTGGATCCCGTGCGGATGCGGTATCCCCAAGCCTCACCGCTGATGGCGCTGCGCATGGACCTGCTCTACGCGAAGGACTATCGTTCGTGCGACGACCTTCGGGCGATGTTCAGGTCAAGGACCCTGCTCGGGGGCTGAAGCCGAAGCACGGAGTGCTACTTTAGCCGCTCTTGGTAAAGGCCGTAGCGCGTTCCCGCCGGCTTCCTTCCCCGATGGCCTGTCCTCCTCCGATACCGCTCTACATCGGTCCTGGTCTGGGTGTCGGTACCATCGTCATCATCCTGCTGGTATCGGGTCTCGTGCTCTTCTCCTTCGGTGTGATCGGCTGGACGATGATGAAGAACGCCTTCCGCAGCGAGGGGCGCGGGCGTGAACGCCGTTCGCCCGGTTCGCGCTTGGTGCGGGCGGTCCTGCTGCTCTTCCTGTTGTCGCTCTTCGCCTGGGCCGTGCGGCATGTCTCCACCGGAGGCCGTTCGCTTGGGCGCTTCACCGCTCCCCTGGAAACATTCGCGTCCTTCCCGGAGCGGGCCATGGAGGTGTTCTCCAGCGATGCCGTGCGCAACATCCCCGATTCGTACGTGCCCGCACCCGCGGACTTCGTTCCCCGGCAGGAGGTGGAGTACGACCTCTACGGACTGAACGGATTTTGGGACCAGGAAGACGACGCTTGGGACGTGCACCTCTTCAACTTCCGTAACGACTCCGTGCTGCATACGTGGACCGTGCATCGCGATATGCCGGGCCATCCATGGAAGCTGGACCTGGATGAGCGGCTCTTCGAGAATGCTCCCTTGGTGCACAGCCTCCTGCTGTCGGACCGCTCGTTGATCACGAAGCTCAACAAGACCCCCAACCTCATCCGGCTGGACCGGGATTCGAAGGTGCTGTGGACCAACCACGACATGGTGTGGCACCATAGCCTGCACCGCGCGGTGGACGGGCAGATCTGGGCCTGCGGATCGGACCTTCCGATACGGGCCGGTAAACCCAGTGTGGGGCGCCGGGTGATCAACCTCAACGGCCAGAAAGTGCCCTACCAGGAGGACCACATCGTGAAGATCGATACCGCTACCGGGCGCATCCTCTACCGCAAGGGCGTGGCCGAGATCCTGGTGGAGAACGGTATGCTGGGCCGCCTCTATGGTGGAAGTCTGCACGACCCCATCCACCTCAACGATTGCAATCCGGTGCTGGAGGACGGCCCCTACTGGAAGCAGGGCGATCTTTTCCTCAGCGTACGCGGACGTTCGCTGCTGCTGCTCTATCGCCCCTCAACGGGGAAGGTGCTGCGCGTGGTGGAAGGGCCTTTGGTGCTGGAACACGATGTGAATATCCTGGACGACCATCGCATCTCCATCTTCAACAACCGCGCACTGAACTCGCACCAGTATCCGGACGATCCGGAGGTGTTCCCGCCCGCAGGAAGCATCCCCACCGATTCACTGTCGCATTCGCAGGTGCTGGTGTACGACATGGCCGATTCGAGCTTCACGCCGTTGTACAACGGGCTTTTCCGCAGCGAAGGCATCCGTACGATGACCCAAGGGCTGCAGGAAGTGCTGCCCTCGGGCGATCTCTTCGTGGAGGTCCAGAACAGCGGCGTGTATCACGTACTTGGGCCCCAAGGTGTGCGGATGCGGAAAGCCTATGCCACACCGGTGGAAGGCCGTGTGCATGGTCCCAACTGGACGCGATGGTTGAGCGCTCGCCCCTGGCCCCCCGCTGCGGATGATCCCCGGTTCCGGGCGCGACTGATCCCCTACGCCGGACGGACCGCCACCGTTGCTGGAACCGTGGTTCCCGTGCCGCCGCCATCGCGGATGCGCACCGCCATCGGCCTGGTGGCCTGTGGTCTGCTGCTGGCCATCGGCCTCTGGCTGCTTCAGCGTCCTTTCCGGTCGTTGGGCGAGCGCACGGGGCGCCTGATCGATGCATTGTTGGACCGTGCCACGCCGGAGCCACAGCGGCAACAACGCTTGAAGGACCGCGCCCTGTCCGAGTCCGCCTTGCTGCTGGTCCTGGTCCTGGCCTTGCTGGCGCTGGTGGCGGTGGCAGTGCTTCCCCTGTGGGCCGCTGTTTCCTTTTCGTGGGCCTCCATGGGGGAGATCGACCTGCTGGACCCGCTGAACGCCATCTGCTTGTTGGTGGCCACCGTGCTGCCCTTCTTGGTGCTGCCTCGCTTGAGCGGTGCCACTGATTATTCACCTTGGAGCCGTACGTTCCATCGCATCGTGTTGGAGAACTACCACATCGGGCGCTACCTCTTCCGGCGGGAGCGCCGCGCCTTGTCCGCTGCAACACCGCGTGATACGGCCCCGGTGCTCATCTCCGGCCTGGCCCGGGCCGGCACCACCGCGCTCACCACGCTATTGGCCCGGAGCCCCCGGCTGTATGCGCTCACCTACGCGCAGATGCCCTTCCTGCTGGCACCGGGTCTGTGGCGCCGCTTCTATCGCCCCAGCAACACGGTGGCCCGTGAACGCAGTCACGGCGATAAGGTGATGTTCAGCCTGGACAGTGTGGAGGCCTTGGAGGAATACTTCTTCAAGGTCCACCTCAATGATGGGTACATCACGGAAACCCATCTGGTGGAACATCGCTTGGACGCGGCTACGGCGGAAGCCTATGCGGACTACCGGACGGTGTTGCGCCCCAAGGATCGGCCCGATGCGCGCTACCTGGCCAAGAACAACAACCTGGTGCTGCGCTATGCATCGTTGAAGGAGCACATCCCCGGCCTGCGGGTGATCTTCCTGTTCCGTGACCCTTTGGAGCATGCCGCCTCATTGATGGAGCAGCACGCCCGTTTCGTGCGCATGCAGCAGGGCGATCCCTTTGTGCGCGAGTACATGGATTGGCTGGGGCACCACGAGTTCGGGCAGGGGTTGAAGTCCTTCCGCTTCGGGGCGGAGGATGTTCTTCCTCCAGGGGATCCCCGGGGAATGGACCATTGGCTCCGCGTGTGGATCGCCTATTACGAACACCTCCTGCAAGTGATCGACGGGGAAGAGGTGCTGCTGGTGGAACACGCGGTGCTTTGCCGCGAACCGAGGCAGGTGCTGGAGCGGATCACCACGTTCACGGGGATCTCCTTCACGGACATCGCGGTGCAGCCCTTCGAGGAACGCCACCGCACCGCGCCGACCCCTGATCCGGCCCTGCTGGCGAAGGCCTTGGAACTGCTCGGACGATTGCGGGTGAGGGCCGGGACACCTTAGCCGACATCGAGCAGGAGAGGTGCCGGCCACAGCGTTACGCTGGTACATTTGTCCGCCCCAGCGCATCCAAGCATCGTCATCATCCATGTCCCACATCGAGATCCTCCTGCCCAAGATGGGCGAAAGCGTAGCCGAAGCCACCATCATCAAGTGGTTGAAGAACGAAGGCGATCGCGTGGAGGCCGATGAGCCCATGGTGGAGATCGCCACGGACAAGGTGGACAGCGAGGTGCCCGCCCCGCAGGACGGTATCCTGCTGAAGCGTCTGGTGAACGACGGTGATGTGGTGAAGGTGGGCCAGCCCATCGCCCATATCGGCGTGGGGGCCGGGGCCGGAACAACGGCCGCTGCCCCTGCTGCGCCGGCGCCCGCTGCTGCAACCAACGGTACGCCCAAGGCCGTGGCCGCTCCCGCAGCCGCTCCGGTGGCCGGTGGTCCCGTACCCAAGGACGGTCCCAGCGGCAAGTTCTACAGCCCGTTGGTCCGCAACATCGCGGAAAGTGAAGGGGTCAGCCTCGCCGAGCTGGAAGCCTTGGAAGGCAGCGGCCAAGGCGGACGGGTCACCAAGAAGGATATCCTGGACTACCTGCCGAACCGCGGGGCGCAACCCAGTGGTCAACCCGCAGCCAACAGCCAGCCCGTGGCCGCGGTTGAAGCCGCTCCCGCCCCTGCGCCCATCGCTTCACCTGCTCCGGTCGCTGCCCCTGCCGCCGCCGCTCCTGCCCCTGTGGCTCCCGCCGCATCCAAACCCCAGGCCCCGAAGGTGGTGCCCGGTCCGGGCGACGAGCTGATCGAGATGGACCGCATGCGCAAGCTGATCGCGGATCATATGGTGATGAGCAAGAGTGTAAGTCCGCACGTCACCAGCTTCGTGGAGGCCGATGTCACCAACCTGGTGTTGTGGCGCGATCGGGTGAAGGGCCCGTTCGAGAAGCGGGAAGGGGAGAAGATCACCTTCACCCCGGTGTTCATCATGGCCATCGCCCAGGCCATCAAGGAGATGCCGATGATCAACGTGCAGGTGGACGGGCACACGATCATCAAGAAGAAGGACATCAACATCGGCATGGCCGCGGCGCTGCCCACAGGCAACCTGATCGTGCCGGTGATCAGGAACGCCGACCGCTACAACCTCACCGGATTGGCCAAGGCGGTGAACGATCTGGCCAAACGCGCCCGCGAAGGCAAGCTGAGCCCCGACGAGATCGGCAGCGGCACCTACACGGTGACCAACGTGGGCACCTTCGGGAACGTGCTGGGCACCCCGATCATCAACCAGCCGCAGGTGGCGATCATGGCCACGGGGGCCATCCGCAAGAAGCCCGCGGTGATCGAGACCCCCACCGGGGATGTCATCGCCATCCGCCACATGATGTTCCTCAGCCACAGCTACGATCACCGCGTGGTGGACGGCGCCCTGGGCGGGAAGTTCGTGCGACGCGTGGCCGACATCCTCGAGGGCTGGTCGTTGGATCAGGAGTTCTAGCTCCGCCGCACCCCGGTGCGATAAAATCCTACTTTTAGCCGCCCGGCAACCGCGCCTCCGCGGTGCCCGAACGCTCCATGCGATGATGCGAAACCACTACGCTGCACTGGTCCTTGCCGTCCTCTCCCTTTGCTCCGTCCGCGCCTTCGCGCAGGGTGGTCCCACTTCGTACAATGCCAAGTTCGAGGAGGCCAATCGATTGCTGGAGGAACGTTTCTACAACCGGGCGGCGGAGATCTGGGTGGGCTTGGTGAACGAGCGTCCGGAGAACTCCAACCTGAATTGGAAGGCGGGGTACTCCTACATGAACTCCTATAACCAGAAGGCCAAGGCATTGCCCTATCTGGAGATGGCCTCCAACAAGCGCAACGCCAGCTACGGCGGCATCAACACCGCCGGTTACGATCCGTACGACCCCAAGGAGACCAACGCTCCCGCCGAGGTGGATTTCTGGCTGGCCCGCGCCTACCACCTGAACAGCGATTTCGATAAGGCCGATTCGTACTACAACAAGTTCATGACCGAGGCCGGTCCCAAGCACGACCTCCACGCCCAGGCCAAGCGCGGTACCGAGCAGACCGCCAACGCCCGAGTGCTGGTCACCCAGCCCAAGACCTATGAGATCAGCAACGTGGGCCAGATGATCAACGGGGAATACCCCGACTTCAGCCCCGTGCTCAGCGTGGACGGCAACGCCCTGTTCTACACCAGCCGCCGCCTCCGTGCCGATAGCAGCAATGTGGGCATCATCGATGAGGTCGCCGGGCTGCCCTTCGAGAACATCTACGTGAGCTACAAGGACCGTCAGGGCGCATGGCAGACCCCTGAACTGCTGAACATCAACACGGCCACGGGCCACATGGCCACCGTGAACGTGGCGGCCGACGGTCAGACCCTCCTGATCTACCGCGATGACGGCGGCGACGGCAACCTCTACGAGAGCAAGCTGGTGGGTGAATTGTGGAGCGAGCCCGTGCTGATGGGTTCCGACATCAATACCAAGGCCTGGGAAACGCACGGGGCCATCACGGCCGACGGCAACACCTTCTACTTCATCAGCGATCGCAAGGGCGGAACGGGCGGCCGTGATCTCTACCGCGTGGTGAAGCTGCCCACGGGCGAGTGGAGCAAGGCCCAGAACCTCGGTCCAACACTGAACACCGTGCACGATGAGGACGCGGTCTTCATCCACCCCAACGGCCGCACGCTTTACTTCGCCAGCAAGGGCCACAACAGCATGGGCGGCTTCGACATCTTCACCTCCGAGCTGCAGGACGACGGTACGTGGACCAAGCCGGAGAACATCGGCTATCCCTTGAACACGGTGGATGATGATGTGTTCTTCGTGACCACCGCCGATGGACGCCGTGGTTACTTCAGCTCCGAGAAGGCGGGCGGCTACGGCGAGAAGGACATCTACTTCGTGGACTTCCCCCAGGAGATGGAGGCCGAAGGACTTACCGTGCTGAAGGGCTTCATCGTGCCGCCCCCGGGCACCTCGCTGCCGCCCAGCACCATGCTGTACGTCACCGACAAGACCACGGGTGAGGTGAAGGCCTACAAGCCCCGCCAACGCGATGGCGTCTACGTGGCCATCCTGCCGCCCTGCCGCGAGTACAACCTGGATTACCGCGTGAACGACAAGACCGTGCACACCGAGGACATCTTCGTGGAGTGCGAGAGCGCCTACCAGGAGATCAACAAGGAGGTGTACCTGAACCCCGTATCGCTCGCCGGTCCGGCCAGCATCCTCGACCTGCCCAAGGGCTCGCCTCCCGGTAACAAGGAGAAGGGTGAACCGGTGGCCGCGCCCGGCAAGGAAACGACCGGTAAACCCGGAAAGACCAGCACCGAACAGCCGCTGACCGACGCGCAGATGAAGGAGAAGGCCGCCAAGCACGTGGCCCCGGATGCCAGCTTCGCCGATCAGTATGTGAAATACTACGAGTACAACCAGAAGGACATCGACCAGGCCGAGGCCGAGTGGAAGAAGTTCCTGGACTCCGTGATCGGGCTCCTGGAGAAGAACGGCAAGGTGAACGTGGTGATCGAGGCCAGCGCCAGCCACGTGCCCACGAAGACCTACGGCACCAACGACAAGCTGAGCACCAAGCGGATGGAGGACGCCCGCACCCGTTTGATCGAGGCGGTGACCGCCCGTGGCCAGGACCCCAACAAGCTCTTCCTCGAGGCCGTGAACCACCTGGTGCAAGGGCCCAAGTACAAAGGCGATTGGAAGGATACCGCCAAGTACGGGAAGTACCAGTACGTGAAACTGAAGGTGCGGTAGTAGACCACGCTGTTGAGAACTCGGAAGCCCCTGCCCCCCGGCAGGGGCTTTTTCGTTGCCAACTTGCCGCATGTTATTGAAGCTCGAGCGTCCGCTGGCCTTCTTCGACCTGGAGACCACGGGCATCCGCATGGGGAAGGACCGCATCGTGCAGGTCGGAGTGGTGCGCCTGAACGCCGATGGCAGCCGTGAAAGTTGGCAGACCTTGGTGAACCCCGGCATCCCCATCCCGCCCGAAGCCACCGCCGTACATGGCATCAGCGATGCCGACGTGATCGATGCACCCGTGCTGGAGGAGGTGGCCGCGCCCCTGCTGGAACAGCTCGATGGGTGCGACCTCGCGGGCTTCAACCTCCTGCGCTTCGACATCCCCTTCCTCACCGAGGAACTCTTCCGCGTGGGCGTGAACTGGGATTGCGCCAAGGCCCGGGTGATCGATGTGCAGCGCATCTACCACCAGATGGAGCCGCGCAACCTGAGCGCCGCCCTGAAATTCTACTGCGGCCGCACCCACGAAGGGGCCCACGATGCCCTCTCCGACGTGGAAGCCACCGCCGATGTGCTGTTGGCCCAGCTCGAGCGATACAGCGACCTGCCGCAGGACGTGGACCAGCTCGGGCACCTCTGCGGCGATCGGAACCGTCCGCCCGATGCCGCCGGCAAACTCCAGTTCGACGACAACGGCAACATCGGCCTGAGCTTCGGCAAGTACAAGGGCTGGACGCTCGAGACCATCGGTCGCAACGATCCCGGCTACCTGCAGTGGCTGATGACCAAGGCCGAACTGCCGCCCAGCACCATCGCCGTGATGCGCAACGTATTGTCCGACCTGCAGGTCTGAACCATCCCCGCGAACGTCCGCACATGAAGATCATCTGCATCGGCCGCAACTACGGCGAACACGCGAAGGAACTGGGCAATGCCGTGCCCGAGGAACCGGTCTTCTTCCTGAAGCCCACCACCGCCAGCCTCTATCCCGGACAGCCCATCAAGCTGAACCCGCTGTTGGGCGAGATCCACCACGAGCTGGAACTCGTGGTGATGGTGGACAGCTATGCCAAGGATGTTCCCGAAGCCATGGCCCTCGGGCTGGTGGCCAGTTTCACGTTGGGACTGGACCTCACGGCGCGCACGCTCCAGAACGAGCTGAAAGCGAAGGGTCTGCCCTGGGAAAAGGCCAAGGCCTTCGATGGCAGTGCCGTGCTGGGCGAGATCGAGCTGCCGATGACGGCCAGCACCGACCTGGGCTCCTTCGCCATCGAGCTGAAGAAGAACGGGGAGACCGTGCAGAAGGGCAGCACCCGCGACATGATCTTCTCCGTGGGCGCCATCATCGCCTACGTCTCGCGCTTCATCACCCTGGAGCCGGGCGACCTCATCTTCACCGGAACGCCGGCCGGGGTGGGGCCCATCGCCGAAGGGGATGTGCTCGAGGGCTTCCTCAATGGCAAACGCGTGCTGAACGTGAGCGTGGCGAAAGGATAGCTTTGTGACCTTATTCGCCGAAGCAAGCGCAGGAGAACCATGACCAAGATCGTCAACGTCGGCAACATCGCCTGTGGCAGCGACCAGCTCTTCCTGATCAGCGGCCCTTGCGTGATCGAGACCGAGAGCATCATGATGCGCACGGCCGAGAAGCTCAAGGAAGTCAGCGAGCGCCTCCAGGTGCCCGTGATCTACAAGAGCAGCTTCACCAAGGACAACCGCAGCAGCGTCGACTTCTACCAAGGCCCCGGCCTCGATGAGGGCTTGAAGATGCTGCAGCGCATCAAGAAGGATTTCGGTTTCCCGATCCTCACCGACATCCACTATCCCAGCCAGGCCCGGCCCGCTGCGGAGGTCTGCGACGTGATCCAGATCCCCGCCTACTTGGTGATGCAGACCACGTTGGTGACGGAAGCCGCGCGGACCGGCGCCGTGCTCAACCTGAAGCATGCCCAGTTCTTGGCGCCGGACAACATGATCAAGCCCGCCGAGAAGGCCAAGAGCGTGGGCAATGACAGGATCATCCTGACCGAACGCGGTTACACCTTCGGCTACAACGACCTGATCGTGGACCCCCGTGCGTTCTACCACATGCGCAAGACCGGCTATCCGCTGGTGTTCGACATCACGCACAGCATCCGGAAGTACGGCATTCCCAGCGCCGATCCGCGCGGCGGCAACCGCGATGTGATGCCCACCATCGCCCGGGCCGGTGTGGCCGCCGGAGTGGACGGTGTCTTCATCGAAACACATCCCGACCCCAGCACCGCCCTCTGCGATGCCGCCAGCCAACTCTGCGTGTACGACCTCGAGGAGTTCATGAAACCCCTGATGGACCTGCACGCCGTGGAGGTGAAGCACCGGGAGAAAGCACTTGCGAACTGAAGAGGTCCGAGGTCTTTGGTCCAAGGTCTTAGGCCCGGGACCTTGGACCAAAGACCTGGGACCTTGGACCAGCATTCACCGAAGAACAACCTTCAATGGAACTTTACCTCGACAGCGCCGACCTCAAGGAGATCGATGAAGCCTTCAAGCTCGGCTTCCTCACCGGTCTCACCACCACGCCCACGTTCATGCACCGCGGAGGTGTCACGGATATCGACAAGATGATCCTGGACCTCGCCAAGAAGGTGCCCGTCCTGCAGGTGGAAGCCTTGGGCGAGACCGCCGAGGAGGTGGTGAAGGAGGCGAAGCGCCAACTGAAGATGGGCCTGAAGAAGGAGACCACCGTCTTCAAGATCCCCGTGAGCCTCGAAGGCCTGCGTGCGTGCAGGATGCTGCGCAACGACGGCATCATGGTGAACGTGCACCTGGTGTACACCCTGCAACAGGCCTACATGGCCATGCAGGCCGGTGCCAACTACGTATGCCCGCTGGTGGGCCGTCTGCAGGACCAGGGCCACGATGCCCTTGCTCTCGTGCGCAGCTGCGTGGAGGCCGTGAACTACTACGGCTACAACAGCAAGATCATGTTCAGCAGCGTGCGTACCGTGGAGCACGTGCGCAACGCGGTGGAGATCGGGGTGCACACCATCACCGTGCCCTGGAAGCTGATGAAGCAGCTCACCGACAACCACTTCACGGCCATCGGTACCAAGCAGTTCTACGTGGACACCCGCCTGATCACGATGAAGGTGAAGGACGTGCTGACGCGTTCCAACCCGACCGTGAAGGACAGTGCCACCGTGAGCGAAGCCTTGGTGGAGATGACCAAGCACGGCTTCGGTGCCGTGATGGTGGTGGATGCCAAGGGCAAGAACGTGGGTGTGT
>DASWWQ010000048.1:0-7979 GCA_036405935.1 Flavobacteriales bacterium | reverse complement strand
CACGGCAACGGCCCACTCGAAAGACCGGTCGATATGTGGTGCCTTCATGGACATGGCCCTTGGGACAGCTACACCTCCCGAAGGTCACTTCCCCGCCCTCAGACCTTCACCAGTTTCCACTTGCCCCGGCGGAAGATGATGGCTGCCAGTACAGCAAGGATGCTTTCGCTGATGGGTACGGCGACGAAGGCACCGGTGGCACCCCAATCCAGCGCATGGGAGAAGTACCAGGCCAACGGTATCTGCAGCAACAGGAAGCAGATCGCGTTCATCCAGGTCGGTGTGAGGGTATCCCCTGCTCCGTTGAAGGCCTGGGCCAGCACCATCCCGTAGCCGTAGAAGAAGTACCCGAGGCAGAGGATGCGCAGGGCCGACACCCCGTACGCACCGACCTCGTTCCCTTCGCTGAAGATGCCGATCAATTCGGGCGCAAAGGTCCAGAAGACCAAGGCCACGCAGACCAGATAGACCATATTGAAGTGTCCGCAAAGCCAGGCCGAGCGCTCCGCGCGGTCGGGTTTGCCCGCTCCGAGGTTCTGCCCCACCAAGGTGCTGGCCGCATTGGCCATGCCCCAGGACGGTAACAGGGAGAAGATCATGATGCGCACCGCCACGGTGTATCCCGCGGTGGCCACGCTGCCGAACTTCGCCACGATGGACCCCAGGAACATCCAGCTCACCGACGGCAGGATGAACTGGACCACCCCGCCCGCTGAGACGCGGATGATGGTCAGCATCACCTTGGGGTCCAACGACCACGGCGCTCCGTGTATCGAGATGCGGCCCTTGGGTGAAAGGATGTGCACCAATTGGTAGATGACGCCCGTGCCGCGCCCGATCGTGGTGGCCAGCGCAGCTCCGGTGACACCGAAACCCTCCCAGGATCCGATCCCGTGGATCATCAACGGGCACAGCACGATGTTGATCCCATTGGCCAGCATCAGCGACCGCATGGCCATGGCCGCATCACCGGCGCCCCGGAAGATGGCATTGATCGAGAACAGGAGGAGGATGATCAGGTTGCCCCCGAACATGATCCGCACATAGTCCGACCCCACGGCGAGCACGGCGGGTTCCGCGTTCATCAGGCGCAACAAGGCCTGGGGGTGAAGGATGCCGGGTATGGCGATGAGGAGGCCGAGGGCCATGGTGAGGAGCAGACCTTGCATCGCCGCCCGGGAAGCGCCTTGCGGATCCTTCTCCCCGGTTCGGCGCGCCACCACGCTGGTGATGCCCATTCCCAATCCCCACGCCACCGAATAGACCAGGGTGAGCAACAGTTCCGTAAGGCCCACCGTGGCGATCGCATGCTCACCGAGGCGGCTCACGAAGAAGATGTCGACCAAGGCGAAGACCGCCTCCATGCCCATCTCCAACACCATGGGGATGCTCAGCAGAACGATGGCGCGGCGCACACCGATGGTCGTGTAGTCCCGTTCCTCGCCCCTTACGGCCTCTTTCAAGAGTTCCCACCAACGCTGCATATCCGCTCGATCCGGGCGGCAAAGGTCGTCGTTGGCGCGGTGCGCCGGAGTGTCGGAAAGGGCTGTTAATGTTCGGTTAAGGGGGAAACCATCGGTGGAGGTGCCCGTAATTTCGCCTCAGAACAACGGAGCAACCAACCATACCCATGAAAAAGTTCATTGCGACCTTGGGCCTCAGCGCCCTCTTCCTCGGGGCCTACGCCCAGGACAACCAGAAGCCCGTGGGCGGCAGCGGCCCCATGATCAGCCTGGACAAGGAAGTGCACGACTACGGCACGGTGGACAACGGTGCCAACGGCACCTGCGAATTCAAGGTGACCAACACCGGTGACCAGCCTCTGATCATCAGCAACTGCAAAGGCAGCTGCGGCTGCACGGTACCCAAGTGCGACACCGCTCCCATCGCTCCCGGCAAGAGCACGTTGGTGACTGTGAAATACGACACCAATCGCCCCGGCCCCATCAACAAATCGGTGACCATCAGCAGCAACGCCACCAACAGCCCCGAGAAGATCGTGCGCATCAAGGGTGAGGTGAAGGCCGCTACCGGCTCCGCCGCCCCCGCCAGCCCGGTGAAGGTGGCCAGCCCGATGGCTCCTGTGGAGAAGGTGAACTGATCCATCCTTCAAGATCCCATCCGGAAGGCCGCCCGAAAAGGCGGCCTTCCGCATTCATGGGCCTTGCCAAGGCCCTGCACCTCCGAACACCAGCACTCACGTCCACTTCAGCGAAAATCCGCTCGTACGGGAACCTTGGGCCTCCTTGCGCGTTAAATTCGCCACCGCGCAATCCGACCCATATTCCCAACATCGACGCAGATGAGCGAGACGGCCAAGATCATCCTGGAAGGCAAGACCTACGAATTCCCCGTGACCACCGGTAGCGAAGGGGAAAAGGCCATCGACATCAGCAAGCTGCGCGACGAGACGGGTTACATCACGCTGGACTTCGGTTACAAGAACACCGGCGCCACCAAGAGCGCCATCACCTTCCTCGATGGGGAGGAAGGCGTACTGCACTACCGCGGTTATCCCATCGAGCAACTGGCCGAGAAGGGCTCCTTCCTCGAGGTCTCCTACCTGTTGCTGTACGGCGAACTGCCCAATGCGAAGGAACTCGAGGATTTCGAGAACCAGATCCGCTACCACTCGCTGGTGCATGAGGACATGAAACACTTCTTCGAGTTCTTCCCCGGGAACGCCCACCCCATGGGCATCCTCTCGGCGATGGTGAACTCGTTGAGCACCTTCTACCCCAAGAGCCAGGACCCGCATCGTTCCATGCAGGACCGCATGCGTACGGTGGTGCGTCTGATCGCCAAGATGCCCACACTGGCGGCCATCAGCTACAAGAACAACCTGGGCCACCCTTACATGTACCCCAACAACAAATTGGGCTACGTGGAGAACTTCCTGTACATGATGTACGGGTTGCCCACGGAGGACTACAAGGTGGATCCCGTCGTGGCCGACGCGCTCAACAAATTGCTCATCCTGCATGCCGACCATGAGCAGAACTGCAGCACCAGCACGGTGCGTATGGTGGGCAGCAGCCAGGCCAACCTCTACAGCGCCGTCAGCGCCGGCATCGCCGCACTGTGGGGGCCGCTGCACGGCGGGGCCAACCAGGAGGTGATCGAGATGCTGGAGACCATCCGCAACGACGGTGGGGACATCCAGAAGTGGGTGGACAAGGCCAAGGACAAGAACGACCCCTTCCGCCTGTTCGGCTTCGGCCACCGCGTGTACAAGAACTTCGACCCGCGTGCCACCATCATCAAGAAGACCTGCGATGATGTGTTGAGGAAGATGGGCGTCAACGACCCTGTGCTGGACATCGCGCGTCAGCTGGAGGAGATCGCGTTGAAGGACGACTACTTCATCAGCCGCAAGCTCTATCCGAACGTGGACTTCTACAGCGGCATCATCTACCGCGCCATCGGCATTCCCACGCGCATGTTCACGGTGATGTTCGCCCTCGGCCGCCTGCCGGGCTGGATCGCCCAGTGGAAGGAGATGGTGGAGAACAAGGAGCCCATCGGCCGTCCGCGCCAGATATACACCGGTGCCACCAAGCGCGACTATGTGGCGCTGAAGGACCGCAAGTGATACCGGCAGGATCCTTTACTTCGCATCCCGAAACGCGACCCTTATGAATTCCAAGAAGATCATCGGCTTCCTCTGTTGGGCCTTGAGCCTGATCCCTTTCCAATACGCCTTGTTGAACACCGATACCGTGGTGCATGCCGACGGTTCGGCCGACAACGTGAAGGGACTGATCTCCTTCGTGGCCTTCCTGCTGCTGATCTTCATGGGTTACCTGTTCGTGGACTCCGCATCCTCGAAGGCCCCGGCCGCCGAGCACGGCCATTGAGCTTCCTTACCTGAAGAAGAAAAGGCCCCGATCGGGGCCTTTTTCATTTCACTGGTGGCTTCCGGACCGCCTTCGGCGAGCACAGATCCATGAACCACGGATCGACACCGATCAACACGGATGGGGGCGCTTTCGATCAGTGTTCATCCGTGTGGATCCGTGGTCCGTATTCTAGCCCTTCGGTTTCGGCTTGTGCACGGTGAACACCCTGGAGATGTTGAATCCGAAATGGAGGTCGCCATCGAAGGGATCGCCAACGGTCTCCGCGATCACCGCACGATCGAACATGCCGGTGCTGTTGGTGAAGTGCAGTTGGAACACGTGTCCCCCGGTCTCGATGTCGAAGCCCACGGAGGCCGAGTTGCGATAGGCACTGCGATCACCTTGGTCGGGAAGCACATAGAAGTATTCGGCGTTGAGGGACACCCGCTTGGAGAGCTTCATGCGCCCGGCCGTACCCACGTTCAACAGGTCGTTGGGATCGTCGGGCGTGGCCACCAGGTTTCGGTGCACCACCCCGGGCAAGACCTCCAGCGAGAACGAGTCGCTGAACTTGCGGCCGATGATGGCCTGGAAACTGTACGACAGCCGGTGACTGAAGTAGTCCTCCCGTCCGGGCGCGTACCAAGGCACCTGGTCGGACTGCAGGGTGGTGACCGAACTGGCCGCCACGATCGCCAAGGTCAGGGGCATCTCGCAACCCTGCTGGCACTGGCGCAGCAACTTGTACTTCGCGAAGCCATCCACCGTCTTCTGGAAACCGCTGCGGCCGATACCCACCATCAGACGATCGGTCACCCCGTAATCCAGTCCGAGACGCACCGTGGCGCCATCGAGGCCGAAGAAGTCGTTGATGCCGCCGTTGACGAAACCGAACCGGTGGCCGATGCGGAAATCGAGCACGCCGTGCGCCACGTTCTCCAAGCTGTGCGCATTGATCACGCGGGTGGCCTTGAAGCTGGCGCTGGTGTACTCCACCGTGCTGTCCTCGCCGAGCAGGGCCAACAGGTCCTCCTGCGCGCAAAGGGGTGCGCTCAGCGCAAGGAAGGACAGCAGAACGAAAGGATGGCGCATCGGAACGGTTTCAGTGAAGGTTCGTAAGGAACAACGGATCAGAGCTTCGTATAGGGGATGCGCACCTTGATGGTGATGCGTTCGGCGATCTTGCCGCGCACCACACCGGGTATCGCGATCTTGTAGTCCTCGGGGTCCACGGTGAACTCACTGACCGCCGTGGCCGTGGAGCCTTCCACCGTGACCGTACCCTTCGTGGTGACCGGCTTGGTGACACCGTGCATGGTGAGGTCGCCCGTCACCGTGACCTCGTACTTGCCGGGCTTGGTCATCTGGGCCGAGGTGATGCCGGTCATCTTGCCGGTGAAGGTGCTCTTCGTATAGGTGTTGCTCTCCATGTAGTTCTCGTTGAAATGCTCCTGCATCAGGGCCTTTTCGAATTCGAAGCCCTTGATGAGCACGGAGAACTGGACATCGCCCGTGGCGGCGTCGAAGACACTCGTGGCCTTGCGGTTCACCGCGTCGATGTTCTCGATGGGCGTGGAGGAGTGGAAGGAGATCTCACCGGCACGCGCAGCGTAGCGGTCCTGGGCGAAGCCGAGCGCGGGGAGCAGGAGGAAAAGGGGAGAAAGGAAACTGGAGGTTCTCATCGTCATCGGGTTTTCAGGTTCATTCGGACTTGGCGCAGCGCTGCAGCAGCACATCCAGGTTGAAACCGGCGCAGAAGCCTTTGATGCTGGCCTTTTCGCCGGTGGTACATCCAGGATCCGTGCCGGGGGCGAACTCGCACACGATGCCACCGAGCGGATCACCGCTTTCCAAGGTCACCGTGGTGCGGCCGTCCTTCTCCCGGAGGATGTCGCGCACCGTTCCGGTGACCGACACCACTTTGTCGTTGAAGCGTTGTCCGGCCGCGACCTCATCGGTCTGGAAGGCCTGGAAAAGTTCCTCGGCGGGCACGGAGACATCGGCCGTGCGCTCGGCAGCCTGGGGCACACCGGTATGGTACAGACGGTAGGCGATCGCACCACCGACCAGCAGTACGACCAACAGGGCAACAAGAACGGTACGCTTGTTCATCGGGGATCAGTTGTTCGGATGACCGGCGTTCACCCACAGCCGGAGCTTTTCCAGGTCGCAATTGCTCAGGGGGCTCGCCGTGCTGGGCGGCATGGCCCGTTGATCGAACACCGCGGTGGCGAAGCTGCCGTCGGCGACCTTCTCCGCCACACCGGCATAGGAGGTGAAATCGCCCACGCCCGAACCGCCGGGGACATGGCATCCCGGAACGGCGCAGTTCGATTGGATGATGGGCTGCACCGTACCGGCGAAGGTGACGGCGGCCGACGTATCGCAGAACGAGTTCGGGTACAGCTCGGATTCCACGTCGTAGTAGCAGCCCGTGGAGGTCAGCAGCAGCGCAAGTGCGCAGGAACCGGCAAGGATGAAGGGAAGCCGCATGCGATCAGTTGTTGGGGGCACCGCTCTCGATCCAGATCAGGATCTGGTCGATGCGGCATTGGGAAAGCCCGGGCCCACTGGGAGGCATGGACGGGTAAGGGGATTGATGCTGGATGGCACCGGCGAGGTTGCCTTGGACGGCCATGTCGTGCAAAGGTGCCCAACTCGAGAAGTTAAGACCGGCCTGCGCATTCGCACCGCTGTGGCAACCCAGGCAATGGGCGGCGATGATCGGTTGGATCTTCCCGGAGTAGGTCACGTTCGTGGTGTCGCACCCACCGACGCAACTGTTGTTCTGCGCTCCCTGTTGCAACCACTGGCCGATCAGGTCGATCTGGGCTTGACTGAGCGGGTTCTGCGGCGGACGGGGCATGCGGTCATCGGGATCGTTCTCGTTGATCACCTCCCAAAGATCGCTGTCGAACGGATCGCCCATCTCGATGATGCCGCTGTTCATCAGGGTGGCGTAGCTGGTGATCTGGATCCCATCGTTATCGTCCGTGGCCGTGTTGTGGCAACCCGGAACGGCACAATTGGAGATGAGCAAGGGCAGGATCTGTTGTTCGAAGTACACCACGTTGGGGTCGCAGGGATCCTCATCGTCCGGCGGAGGAATAACGGGGCCACCACCACCATTGCCGGTATCCTCGGGCTGCACGGGTGGTTCATGCTTGCAGCCGGAAAGCGAGAGCAACAACAGGATGGCCAGGACGAAAAGTCCGGTCAGGCCGAAGGTCAACCAACGGTCCGCGCGGGGGGAAAGATGTTGCCGGGGGTGCATGATCAAGGCTTGACAGGGACGAAGTTGGTATCGGAAGAACCCTCCTCCGGCTTCGTTCCGGACGGAGCGGGAAGAACGGGTGACGAAGCGGGCACCACCGGCGAACGCTCCGCGATCAAACGGTGCACCAGTCGGATGGCATCCAAGGAGTTGTGGTAGCGCGGGGTGCGGTTCAGTTCCAGGATCGTTCCCGTCAGGTCATGCGCGGAACGGTGCCGGAGCATCTCGAGGTCCTGGGGGTCCAAGAGGGCCAGCACATCGGAAAGGCGATCGGTCGTCGGGGGCATCACCGTCCAAAGGAACCTCCGCAGGCACCGCCGGACCCCTTCGGGTGCGATGGAACGGGAAGAACAACGGATGGAGCGGTATCAGCCTCCGGCCAGCCACCGCTTGAACTCGGCGCTGCGCTCGCTGCTCACGATGGCATCGTCCGCGTAGGGGGGCGTCAACACCACCTTCACCCGGCTCTTGCTGTAGGCCACCAGTTCCTTGATGCTGTCGAAGTGCAGGATCAGCTGGCGGTTCAACCGAAAGAAACGTTCGGGATCGAGCTGTTTCTCCAGCCGGTCCAAGCTATCGTCCAAGGGCAGGTCGCGCCCTTCCCGGGTGCGGAGGAAGGTGTTCTTGCCCTGCGAATGGATGTAGGCGATCTCCTCCGTGGTCACCACCTTGAAGTGGTCGCCGTACCGGATCAGGAAACGTTTGATGGGCGCCGATCGCTGTTGCTGGGACCCAACGTGGCCCAAGGCGGCGAGATCGCGCACGGTGCGCTGGGCCTTCGCCCGGGCGAGGGCGGCCTCCAGTTCCTCCCGTTTGATCGGTTTCAGCAGATAATCCAAGGCATGCACGCGGAACGCTTCCAAGGC
>DASWWQ010000047.1:0-8184 GCA_036405935.1 Flavobacteriales bacterium | reverse complement strand
GGCGATCGCACAGGCGGCGGACCAACGCCGTATCGTGGGCCGGGAACAGACCGGCGCGATCATCCACCACGATGAAATCGTTCCCCGTGCCCTGCCATTTGGTGAATTGCACTTCCATTTCGCGATCGCGGCCCAAATATCGCCTGTCGATCGCGCCCGCTCCACCCCACCCTCGGCGGAACGATCAACACCTTTTAACGCGACAGCCCGACACTTCGGCACTGCCAGAACGTTCGGATGTGGCGGCGGGCATGAACTTTGATCCGCCGCAACCCGCAACACCAGATCCCATGAAACGAGCATTCGGATACTTCGCCATGGGCCTTGTCGGGGCGCTCGTAGCGCTCGGAGGCCACGACCTGATCGCGAAGAGGAACCCTTCCCCCATCAGCGCACTGCCCCAGAGCGCTCCTCCCGCGCATTTCACCTCCTATTCCCCCACCATGTCCGCGGCCGGTTCCGTGGATTTCGTGGATGCCGCCGAGCGTACGGTGAACGCCGTGGTGCACGTGACCACCGTGGCCCAGGTGCAGCAGCGGGACCCCTTCGCCGAATTCTTCTGGGGCTATCGCCAGATGCCGCAGCAACAGGTGAAGGGTGCCGGCAGCGGGGTCATCATCAGTGACGATGGTTACATCGTCACCAACAACCACGTGATCGAAGGCGCCGACCAGATCCAGGTGCACCTCAACGACAAACGGCTCTACAACGCGACCGTTGTGGGTCGCGATCCCAGCACCGACATCGCCCTGATCAAGGTGGACGGCACCGGCCTGCCCACCTTGGCCTTCGGCAACAGCGATGATGTGCGCGTTGGTCAGTGGGTGTTGGCCGTGGGCAACCCGATGAACCTCACCAGTACGGTCACCGCCGGTATCGTCAGCGCCAAGGCCCGCAACATCAACATCCTCCAGTACGACGCCAGCAAGGACATCTTCCCCATCGAGAGCTTCATCCAGACCGATGCAGCGGTGAACCCCGGTAATAGCGGTGGCGCCCTGGTGGACGCACAAGGAGCACTCATCGGTATCAACAGCGCCATCGCCAGCACCACCGGCGCCTATACCGGGTACTCCTTCGCCGTTCCGGCCAACATCGTGCGCAAGGTGACGGGCGACCTGATGGAATTCGGTAGCGTACAGCGCGCCTACCTGGGGGTGTCCATCAGCGACATCGACCAGGAGCTGGCCAAACAACTGGACCTCGACCGGTTGAACGGTGTCTATGTGAAGAGCACCACGGACGGTGGGGCCGCCAAGGCGGCCGGCATCAAGGCCGGTGACGTTATCGTGAAGGTGGGCAACGTGGGGGTGAACAACGTGCCGCAGCTCCAGGAGCAGGTGGGTCGTTTCCGTCCCGGCGACAAGGTGGCCGTGACGGTGATCCGCAACGGTTCGGAGAACGTGATGGACATGACCCTGCGCGGACGCGAAGGCGCACTGAGCACCACCGCTGTGAAACGCACCGAGGGCAGCAGCGCCTTGGGCGCCCAGTTGAGTTCGCCGAGCGTGGAGGAAATGCGCGCCCTGAAGATCGATGGCGGGGTGAAGGTGACCAACATCAACGGCGGCAAGCTCCGCAGCAGCGGCATCCGGGAAGGCTTCATCATCACCCGGATCGACCAGCAGCGCATGCGCACCCCGGAGGATGTGGTGAAGGCCTTGGAGAACAAACAAGGAGGGGTGTTGATCGAAGGCATCTACCCGAACGGGAAACAGGCCTACTACGGACTCGGGGTTTGAACCATCTGAAGATCAAGTCCTTGCCCTGTGCATAACCTCTGAAATGATCCGCTTGCCCCGATTTCCGATGCCCTTGTACCTTCGCGGCAAGAACGAAAGGGCTTCTTGGTGCGTTCCTTCGCCGAGCCCACCACCACGAACCACTCTCGAACCATCTAATCCCCCCAGCCGCCCGTGACCAGCAGGATGCGCCAGCTCAAGATCACCAAGTCGATCACCAACCGGGAAAGCCAGTCCTTGGACAAGTACCTGCAGGAGATCGGCAAGGAAGGCCTGATCAATGCGGAAATGGAGGTGGAACTGGCCCGAAAGATCAAGAAGGGGGATGGTACCGCGTTGGACAAGCTGGTGAAGGCCAACCTCCGGTTCGTCGTCTCGGTGGCCAAGCAGTACCAGAACCAAGGCCTCAGCCTTCCCGATCTGATCAACGAGGGCAACCTCGGTCTGATCAAGGCGGCCCAGCGTTTCGATGAGACCCGCGGCTTCAAGTTCATCAGCTACGCCGTGTGGTGGATCCGCCAGAGCATCCTCCAGGCCTTGGCCGAACAAAGCCGTATCGTGCGCCTGCCCCTCAACCAGGTGGGCTCCCTGAACAAGATCAACAAGGCCTTCGCCAAGCTGGAGCAGGAGTTCGAACGTCCGCCCAGCGCCGACGAACTGGCCACCCTGCTGGACCTTCCCCCGGAAAAGGTGGCCGACACCATGAAGGTCAGCGGCCGGCACATCAGCATGGATGCACCCTTCGTGGAAGGTGAGAGCAACAGCCTGCTGGACGTGCTGCCCAACAACGACAGCGCGCCGGCCGATCGGATGCTGATCAACGAATCGCTGGCCAAGGAGATCGACCGGGCCCTGAGCACCCTCACCGAACGCGAGCGCGATGTGGTGAAGCTCTTCTTCGGGATCAACATCAACCACGGCCTCACCTTGGAGGAGATCGGTGCCAAGTTCGACCTGACCCGCGAGCGCGTGCGCCAGATCAAGGAGAAGGCCATCCGCCGATTGCGTCATACCAGCCGAAGCAAGCTTCTGAAGGCCTACTTGGGCTGATCGTAACAAGGGGGCCTCACGGCCCCCTCTGCTTTTCCAAAAACCTCTATTTCCTCAATCCCTCTACATGCAGACCGCTGAAGCGAACACCGGCTACGAGGCCGGCTTGAACGAGTACGTGGGCCGCGAGCGTGCGGCCGTGGACCTCATCAATTCGGTCGGACAGCTCATGTACGCCAAAGGCGTGGAGCTCGTCTTCTTCCGTAACCACCTGCTGGACATCAGCATCTCCGAGGTGGTGCGCCTCTTCAACTACGCCGACCAGGTGGTGAAGAAACCGATCGACGTGGACGCCACCGCCCAAGTGGCCCGTGCCCTGATCGACCTCGACCTGGCTCCCAGCAAGATCGACATCGGCCGTCTGAGCCATGAGTACAAGATCTCCGGCAGCACCTCCATCACGGACTTCCTGAAAAGCCACCTCAGCGCCTTCATCGGCCAGGACAAGCACAACTTCAAGCCCCAGGATGTGGTGTTGTACGGCTTCGGCCGTATCGGACGCATCGCCGCGCGCGAACTGGTGAAGCAGGCCGGCAAAGGCCAACAGCTCCGTCTCCGCGCCATCGTCACCCGCACCCTCACCGATGCGGAGATCGTGAAGCGGGCCGCCCTGCTCCGCAACGACAGCGTGCACGGCGCCTTCAAGGGCACGGTCACCGAGGATGTGCCCAACAAGCGCATCATCATCAACGGACAGCAGGTGCAGCTGATCGCCGCCGCCAACCCCGAGGATATCGACTACACGCAATACGGCATCAACAACGCCTTGGTCATCGACAACACGGGTGCCTTCACCAAGCGGGCCGATCTGGAGCGCCACCTGAAGAGCAAGGGCGTCGCGAAAGTGCTGCTCACCGCTCCCGGCAAGGAAGTGCCGAACATCGTTTACGGCATCAACCACAAGGAACTTGACATCGAGAACGAAAAGGTGTTCAGCGCCGCCAGCTGCACCACCAACGCCATCTGCCCCGTGCTGAAGGTGGTCGAGGACAACCTGGGCATCGAGAAGGGCCACATCGAGACCGTGCATGCCTATACCAACGACCAGAACCTGCTGGACAACTACCATAAGGGTCCGCGCCGTGGCCGCAGTGCCGCCATCAACATGGTGATCACCAGCACGGGTGCAGGCACCGCCGTGGCCAAGGCCATCCCCAGCCTCAAGGACAAACTGACCGCCAATGCCGTGCGTGTACCCACGCCCAATGGCTCCTTGGCCATCATGAACCTGACGCTGAAGAAGCCCATCACGGACGTAGCCGCCATGAACGACATGATCCGCAACGCAGCGCTGGTCGGCGACCTGGTGAACCAGATCCACTACCAGGTGGATCCGGAGCTGGTGAGCAGCGATATCATCGGTGACACCTGCTGCAGCGTGTTCGACAGCAACGCCACGATCGTCAGCCCCGATGGCAAGAGCGTGGTGCTGTACGCTTGGTACGACAACGAGTTCGGTTACACCAAGCAGGTGATCCGCTTGGCGAAGCACCTGACCAAGGTCCGCCGCTTGATCTATTACTGAGAGTACCGTCCTTCGAAAAAAGCCCTGCCGGATCCGGCAGGGCTTTTTTGCTCATGACCGCACTGACCGTGTTCCACTCGCACGGACTATGGGATCCGTGCGCTGCTCAACCCCGGTGGTGGCCGAAGGACATCGGGCCCCGATTCCGTAGAGCCACCGGTTGGATCGCGTGCAGAGTGGATGTTCGGACCGCGGAAGAGCAGGTCCGAACGAAAGCGGGCCGCCCGATGGGGCGGCCCGCTTCATTCAGGTTCGTTACCGGATCACTCCAGGATAAGGCGCTTCGTCAGGCGTTGCCCGTCCACGGTGATGTTCACCAGGTACATGCCCGCACGCAGATCGCCGGAAAGGTCGAGCACATGATTGAACGTGCTTTCGGTGCCGGGGACCTGTTCATTGTACACCACCTTGCCCAGTGCATCGTAGATATCGATCGCTACGGGCAGCCCGCTCTTCGACAAGCCTTGGAGATTGAGGTTCACCACGCCTGTACGGTTGGGGTTCGGATACAGATCCGCGGAAAGACCATCCAGCATCAAGCTCGACGGGGCTCCAGGTGTGGAAGTGGCCGGTACGAAGCGGTAGCGGCACACGGGGCCGAACGGACGGTACTCGCCGCCGATCATCACACGCACACAGATGTTGAGGTCCTTGTTCAGCGGGATCGGGTTCGTCTGTTGGTCGCCCGGAGTGAACTGGGGCGAGGCGGTCACCAAGCGGCGGCTGTAGGTCCCATGCGGATCGAAGATCCAGAACTGGTACTGGGTTGCGTTCGGACCGCCGCTGCTGGCGTAAACAGGCAGGTTGATGCGGCGGCTCGGCAGATCGCAGGTTCCGGCCAGCATGCCGTTGTTGCTCAGCGGCACGCAGACGTTCATGGGTGCACCACCCAAGAGGATCTCGCTGTTGGTGCTGAATGAACCTTTCGAGGCGTCGATGATGCGACGGTTGCTGGCATCCGTGAGGACGTAACCACCGTTGGTGATACCGTTACCGTTCGAGTCGCTCACACGCAGGTGGTAACAGCCTTGGGGCACGCAGATCGGCGCGTTCACCACCGTACCCGCAGCACCGTTGTTGTAAGGACCACCCGAAGCCACCACCGTGGAGGCATCATTCACCAGTTGCCACGTGGTCTGGCTGCCGAAGGCGTCCAGCGTGATCGCCAGGTTCAGGTTCTCGGTGCAGCCCGTGGGAACACCGGCACAAACACAGTTCGCGTTCACCACATCATCCACCGTACCGACCACACCGTCATCGCAGGCATCACCGATGTTGGCCTGCAGGGTGGGGCAATCGTAGATCGAGGTACCCGCGCAGACGCACTGTGCGTTCACCATATCATCCTCCGTGGTGGCGTCGTTGTCGTTGCAGGCATCGCCGATGTTGGCCTCGAGTACAGGGCAATCCCAGACGATGATCGGCGTACCGACGCATTCGCACTGGGCATTCACCGTGTCGTCCTCGGTCATGGCGTTGTCATCGTCGCAAGCGTCGCCGATGTTCGCTTCGAGTTCAGGGCACTCGTAAACCACGATCGGCGTACCCACGCAGACGCAGTTCCCGTTGATCGTGTCGTCCTCGGTCATGGCGTTGTCATCGTCGCAAGCGTCACCGATGTTCGCCTCCAGCTCGGGACAATCGTACACCACGATCGGGGTGCCTACGCACTCGCAGTTCGCGTTGATGGTGTCGTCCTGTGTCATCTGGTCCAGGTCATCGCAGGCGTCACCGATGTTGGCCAACAGAACAGGGCAGTCGTAGGGTGTACCCACGCACTCGCAATCCACGGCGTACACATCATCATACGTGGTGGCGTCCTCGTCATCGCATGCCGTACCTGGCATGGCGGGACCGTTGGGCACACCCTCGCAGTCGACCTCGGGCATGTCGGTGCCTCGGCATACACAGTCCTGTCCGATCACATCATTGATCGTCTCCGCATCCAGATCATCGCAGGCATCACCGATGCGGCCGAAGGTGGTGGGACAGTTGTCCGTGTTGTTGGCCACGAAGCCTTGTGGCACCGAGCAGGTGAAGCCGGCCTCGCTGCTAGCGGGGTCGCCGAAGCCATCACCGTCCGTGTCGGCATAGTAGGTGGTGGCTACATCGGCCACACCGCAACCGCAGGCACCGGGAGCCGTCTTGTTCGGATCGTTAGGGCAGCCGTCGTTGCAATCCAGCGTACCATCGGTATCGCTGTCCACATCCGCCGTTCCGCAACCGCACACACCTGGAGCGATCTTGTTGGGATCGTTGGGGCAGCCGTCGATCAGGTCGCAGGTGCCGTCCGTATCGCTATCGGGCAAGGGCGTGTTCACGCAGGCCACACCGTTGAAACTGTCCGAGGTGCAGGGGTCCTCATCGTCGCAATCCACCAAGCTACCCACGCATTCGCACTGGGCGTTCAAGGCATCGCCGGTCGTGAGCGGATCCTCATCATCGCAGGACGAACCCACGATGCCTTCCACGAGCGGGCAGCTGTCGCTGTTGTTGCTCACGTGGCCGACGGGCTGCGTGCAGGCCTGCTGGGAAACGGCGGGATCACCGAAACCATCACCGTCCGCGTCCGCATACCAGGTCGTAGCCTGATCGATGGTCACGCTGGCCGTGGTGCTGAAAGCGGTGCAACCACCCGAAGCGGCCACCGTGTAGGTCACCGTGTAGGTGCCGGCGGCGCTGCTGGAAGGCGTGATGGCACCCGTGCTCGCATTGATCGTCAGGCCGGCCGTGGAGCTGTAGCTGCCACCGCTGGTACCCGTGCGGGTCACGCTGACCGTACCCACCGCTGCCGTGCAGAAAGGCGAACCGCTGTAGCTGATGCTGGCGGCAGGAGCAGCGGTGATCGTGATCGAGGCCGTGGTGCTGAAAGCGGCGCAACCACCGGAAGCGGCCACCGTGTAGGTGATCGTGTAAGGACCACCGGGCGTGCTGCTGGCGACGTTGATCTCACCGGTGCTGGCATTGATGCTCACTGCGGCAGGAGCCGTGTACGTGCCACCGGCGGTACCCGTGCGGGTCACCGCGGCCGAGCTGCCGTTGCTGCAGACGGGGCTGGTGTAGCTGATGGTGGCCGTGGGCGCAGCGGTGATCGTCACCGTGGCCGTGGTGCTGAACGCAGCGCAACCACCGGATGCGGCGATCGTGTAGGTCACCGTGTAGGTGCCGGCCGTGCTGGTGCTGGGATCGATGGCCCCCGTGTTGGCGTCCAAGGTGAGGCCCGTGGTGGAGCTGTACGTGCCACCGCTGGTGCCCGTGCGGGTCACAGCGCTGGAACCCACCGTGCTGCAGTAGGGCGAACCGGCGTAGCTGATGGTAGCGGAGGGAGCCGCGGTGATCGTCACCGAGGCCGTGGTGCTGAAACCAGCGCAATCACCCGAGGGGGCCACCGTATAGGTGATCGTGTAAGGACCACCCACCGTGCTGAGACTGGGGTTGATCGTACCCGTGCTGGCGTTGATGCTCACCGCGGCAGGAGCCGTGTATGTACCACCGGACGTACCCGTGCGGGTCACCGTGGCCGAAGTGCTGCTGCTGCAGAGCGGGCTGCCGTAGCTGATCGCGGCCGAAGGAGCGGCGCTGATCGTCACCGAGGCCGTGGTGCTGAAGGCGGCGCAACCATTCGCGGCGGCCACCGTGTAGGTGATGGTGTAAGGACCACCGATCGTGCTCAGGCTGGGGTTGATGGTACCCGTGCCGGCGTTGATGCTCACGGCGGCAGGAGCCGTATACGTACCGCCGGCGGTTCCCGTGCGGGTCACCGTGGCCGAAGTGCTGCTGGCGCAAAGCGGGCTGGCGTAGCTGATCGTGGCCGAAGGTGCGGCGGTGATGTTCACCGTGGCCGTGGTGCTGAAGGCGGCGCAACCA
>DASWWQ010000046.1:0-18195 GCA_036405935.1 Flavobacteriales bacterium | reverse complement strand
AACGGTAGCCCCTACGACCAAGGCCAATGGCAAGGACCACGGGCAGGACTGGTCGCCGGATGGGACATCCGTCCGGATCGGCTACAGGCCATCACCTTGCGCACCGCTGTACGCTGGTTCCCGGCGCTCGATGTACCCATGCACCGAGGCACCTACCGGCTGAAGGACCAATTGGAGGTCAACTTCATCCAGCTCGTGGTGATGCCCGGACGCTTTTCCTGATCGATCAGGCCGCCTGTTCCAGTTCCACCCAACTCTTCAGGCGCACAAGCGCCTCCACCCACGAGTCACCGGCCTGTTTGGCCAAGCGATGCCCGTGCGGGTATTCGGCGAAGTCACCATGCACCACCGTGATCAGGGTCCGGCCATCCTCCTCCTCTTGGAAATTGATGTCCACGGAGGTGTAGTTCTCGGGGATGTCCGCCAATCCGGTCGCTGGTGAAAACGCCATGTACGCGATGCGGCGTTCGGGCGCCAGCACGGTCACATGTCCCTTGATGCGGGGTGCCATGTCGGCGGGATCCTCCAAACCATGCCATTCCAAGCGGCCCCCTTCCTTCAGGGGGGTGGTTCCTTCCTCGCGCAATAGGTGGAGTGTGCTCAACCCGCGCACGTTCAGGGCTTTCCAGACGGTCGCCACAGGCGCATCGATGCGCACTTGGCGCTCAACGGTCGTTTCTTTCGCACTCATGCCCCCGACTCCACCGATCGGGTGCCAAACCCCTCTTCCGGGGCCTTTCGGACGTTAACAGTTGTGAATCCATTGTTGGAGCTCAGGACCCACGCCTCCAGCCGGGTTCACATGCCTTTTGCAGCATTGAAGGCCTTCGTGCCGCCTTTGGGGATGGAAAGGCTACGGAATTCCTCACCTGTGAAGAGCTTCCCCAGCACGACGATCTGGCCGACGTGATAGGGCAGGTGTGCCAATTGACGTACGATAGCCTGCGCCACCGTGTGCGGTTCCCTGCGGATGACGACCATACGCTCCAGGTCCGACGGGGTCAATGGAGCGAGCGCGGTGAAGAGGCATTCCCAACCGGCGTTCCACCGATCCATCAACTCAGCGCGGCCGTTGAGGTCGTTCTCGAACTCCGCGTCGCGTTCGCGCCAAGGTTTCTCGCCGTCGGTGGTGAGGAAGTCGGTCCAGCGCGATAACATGTTCCCATGCATGTGCTTGACGATCACCGCGATGGAATTGCTCCCGGGCGCAGGAATGCGGAAGAGCATCTCGTCCGTCAGTTGTGCGAAAGTGTCTTCGCCGAGCTGGCGATAGCGCTGGAACTCGGCGCGTGCGCTGGTCAGAAGGTCGACTGGCATGTGCTTGTGTAAAGATGGGAAGCCCGTACGCTTCGATGACGGGATGAGCGGTTAGATTCACGTCGCCGGACCTCTTCCTTCCGGCGGTCCGAGGTATGCTGATCAGGATCGGTCCGTTCATGATGCTTACGATGGTGGCAGGGCCGGTCCTTTCGCAAGGGCGTGAACTCGCCTTCAACCTGCATGGCACGACCACCGACTTCGATAGCGGTAAGCCGATCGCGGAGGTATGGGTAGCGGCCACCGACACCTTGGACAGGACCTATGTGGTTAATGCCGAAGGCGACCGGAAGGGCAAGTACGAGATGGAACTGCCGTATGAGCGTGTCTATCGGGTCACCTTCAGCAAGAACGGTCACGTGACCAAGCAGGTGGTCATCGACCTCCATGGTTCCAGCGAAAAGGAACGCACGGCGGGTTTCACCATGGACCTGGAGATGGTGCTTTTCGAACGGCTGGATGGCGTGGATTACAGCGTGTGTGATACGCCCATCGCCGTCTGCAGGTACGATCCACGGAAGACCGAGTTCGCTTGGGATGCGGCATACACAAAGTCGGTGAAGCCCAAGCTGCAGGCCCTTTCGAGCAAGCATACGGCAGAACCCAAGAAAGGGGGGAGGAAGGAATAGGAGCTTCAACGGCTGAAGCCCAGCGATCGAAGGGCCTTCCCGCCTCGCGAGCGGATGGCCGGCCCGGGGTCGTCACGCAGCACCAGTTCCAGGATGGAGCGCAGTTCGCGACCGAGGTCGGGGTAGAGCTTAGCCAGCCGCAGGGCCACGGTGATCGCGAAGGCGCGGCAAGCGATGGCCCGCGTGGCATCGTTGATCCAAGCGAACATCACATCGGTCAGGCGGCCATGTAGAACTTCCGGTAGCTCGCAGAATTGGAACGTACGGATGATGTTGCGATGCACGGCGGCGTGCATCGGTCGGTCCAGGAGGTCCAGCATGCTGCCCACCCAGGGTGTGGCCAGCTCCGGATGTTCCACGCAGACCATTCCCACGCACCAGGCCGCGCGTTGCACAAGCTCCGGTGTGCCGTTCCGAAGCACCTCCATCAACACTCCGAAACGTTCCGGATCATCACCGACGTAGCGCGCGATGCGTTCCGACAGCTCCTTGCTGTGCCCGTTCGCGAGTGCCGCACGGATGTCCATGGCACCAAGGAGCGCAACCGCCGTCTACCAGCGCTTCTTCTCGAACTTCTTGGCCGTGAAGGGCTTCTTGGGGTAGCCTCGGCGCTCCCCTTCGGCACCGCGATCCTGGCCGCCACCGTTGCGCTCCCGATCACCGTAGGGCTGGTGGCCCCCACCTTGCCGGGGCCGCTCCGGACGTGGGCCCTTGGCGGGTCCGCCGCCTTGGCCCGCCTCATCCACCCTGACCTTGCGCCCCTTGTAGTTGGCGTTCTGGAAGCTGTTCAGCACCTGCTCGTAGTGATCGGTCTCGATGTCGATGAAGGAGTACACGTCCTTGATCAGCATACGTCCGATGATGTCGCCGGAAAGTCCGGTGATGCCGCAGATGTAGCCGAGCATCTTGCCCTTGTCGAAGCCGTCCGCGCTGCCGAGATTGATGAACATCTGGCGGCCCGTGCTGAAGCGTTCGCGAGACGAAGGCCGTTCCGTGCGCGCCGTATGGTCCTTGCGGCTCATGTCCACGTTCAGGTCCGGTGTTTCGCGGAACTGCGTGATGATGCGGTTGAAGGCCACGCTCATGAAGCGCTCGATCAGTTCCTCCTTGCTGAAGGCGGCGAGTTCGGCATGGGCGGTGGGCAGGATGGCCTCCAAGGCATCATGGTCCACTTCCACATTGAGCAGCTTGTGCATGTAGGCCACCACTTGGGCCTTGCCGATATCGCCTCCGCCGGGCACGCGGACATAGGTGAAGTGCGTGTTCACCGTGCGCTCCAACTGGCGGATCTTGCCCAGCTCGCGGGCGCCGATGATGCTCAGCGAGATACCGGTCTTGCCGGCACGGCCGGTGCGGCCGCTGCGGTGCGTGTAGCTCTCGGCCTCGCCGGGAAGGTCGAAATGGATCACATGGCTCACGTTGTTCACGTCGATGCCCCGCGCAGCCACATCGGTGGCGATCAGCAGTTGCAGCGAGCGGGCACGGTAGCGGCCCATCACGTGGTCCCGTTGGGCCTGGCTCAGGTCGCCGTGGATGGCATCGGCGTTGTAGCCGTCCTTCACCAAGGCGGTGGCGAGCTCCTGCGTTTCATGCTTGGTGCGGCAGAACACGATGGCGAAGAGATCGGGGTCGGCGTCCACGAAGCGCTTGAGCGCGAGGTAACGATCGCGCGATTGCACCACGCAGTACTGATGCTGCACCGAGCTTGCGGCGGTGTTGCGCTGTCCCACCTGGATCTCCTCGAACTCACGCATGTAGCGCTTGGCGATGTTGCGCACCTCACTGCTCATGGTGGCGCTGAAGAGCCAGGTGCGTTTCTCCGCGGGAGTGGTCTGGAGGATCTCCGTGAGGTCCTCCTGGAAGCCCATGTTGAGCATCTCATCGGCCTCATCGAGCACCACCATGCGCACGAAGCTGAGGTCCACGGCCTGGCGGCCGAGCAGGTCGAGCAGGCGGCCGGGTGTGGCCACGATGATGTTCGCACCGCGCTGGATGCTACGGATCTGGTCGCGGATGTTGGCACCGCCATAGACCGCCGCGGGTTTAACACCGGGCATGTGCTTGCTGAAGCGCTCGAGGTCCGCCGTGATCTGCACGCAGAGCTCGCGGGTGGGTGCGAGCACCAGGGCCTGCACCCCGCGTTCGGCCGTGTCGATATCCTCCAGCAGAGGGAGCCCGAAGGCGGCGGTCTTGCCCGTGCCCGTCTGGGCGAGCACCACTACGTCCTGTTCACTGGTCAGCAGCACAGGAACGGCTTTCTCCTGGACGGGGGTGGGGTTCACGAAACCGAGTTCGTCGAGGGCACGAAGGATCTCGGCCCGGATACCGAGCTCTTGGAATGACGGCATGGGGAAGGGGGAAAAGAGCGGCAAAGGTAGGGCTTCCGCGCGGGTGGGGGAGGGCCAAAGGAACGCCCGGCTACCTTCGCGGCGCTCCGCCCGTGCGGCGGGCCATGTCCACGGAATGCACCTGCTCGCGGCCAACGGTACCCTGCGCACCATCCTGGTGCTGCTGATCATCTGGCTGTTGCTGCGCATGTGGGCGCGGTCCCAACGCCCGTCCGGTCCCGCTTCCCCGCGCTCCGGCTGGGCTCCGCCCCAGCAACGGCCCAAAGGGGAGGTGCGCATCGAACGCATCGAGGATACCGCCCCCCATCGACCCCCTGCGCATGCGGAGGACGCCGATTTCGAGGAGATCAAATAAGAACGAACCCGCCCCATGAAGTCCATCGACCGGAAGCAGCTTTTGCCCGTAGTGGCCGCACTGGCCCTGTTCTACGTGCTGTGCCTCGGCTACTTCAGCCCTGTGTTCGAGGGGAAGCAACTGGCCCAGCACGATATCCAGCAATGGAAGGGTATGGCGCAGGAAGTGACCGAACATCGTGACCTCACCGGGGAGGAGGCGCTCTGGACCGGCAGCATGTTCAGCGGCATGCCGGCCTACCAAGTGGCGGTGCAATGGACCGGGAACCTGCTTTCATACGTGGACGGCCTGTTCCATGGGTTCCTGCCACGCCCGGCCAACTTCCTGTTCCTCTACCTGCTGGGCATGTTCGTGCTGCTGCGCATCCTGAAGGTGGATCCATGGCTGAGCATCGTGGGGGCCATCGCATTCGCTTTCTCCTCCTACTTCTTCGTGATCCTCCCGGCCGGGCACACCAGCAAGGCCAACGCCATCGGTTACATGCCCTTGGTGTTCGGTGCGCTGTACCTGCTCTACCGTGGGCGGATGTGGGTCGGTGCTGCCCTGCTGGCGCTCTTCCTGGGCCTGGAGGTGATGATGAACCACGTGCAGGTCACCTATTACCTGGGCTTCCTGCTGCTGCTCTTCGTGCTGGCCGAACTGGTGCGCGCGGTGCGTGAAAGGACCTTGACCGACTTCGCCAAACGCTCCGGTCTGGGCGGCGTTGCGGTGGCGTTGGCACTGCTGTGCAACATCGGACTGCTATGGAGCACGGTGGAATACGGCAAGTACAGCACGCGTGGGAAGAGCGAGCTCACCGTGAAGGCCGATGGCACTCCGGCTTCCGCCATGGGTACCGGAGGCCTGGAGCGCGACTACGTCACCCAGTACAGCTACGGCAAACAGGAGTCGTTCACCCTGTTGGTGCCCGATGCGAAAGGGGGTAGCACCCGCGCCATGGGCGATGACCCGGCGGTGAACGCACATGCCGATGCCCGTTTCCGCTCCAACCTCGCCCAGATGAACCGTTATTGGGGCGATCAGCTCAGCACGTCGGGGCCGCAGTATGCCGGTGCCATCGTGGTGCTGCTGATGCTGTTGATGCTCTTCCAGGCGGAAGGACGCGGACGCTGGTGGCTGCTGGGCTCCTTGGGTCTGCTGCTGGTGCTGATCGCCATCTCCAACGCGGCGCCGTTCAGCGAGGAGGAAGGGGTGGTGATGGGCATGAATGCGGGCCTGCTCTCCGGACTGGTGCTCATCGCCTACTTGGTGGCTGGCCTGTTCCTGATGCGCGATGGGTTGACCTATGCCCTCTTCAGCGCCTTGCTGGTCACCCTGCTGCTTTCGTGGGGCCGCAACCTGATGCCGTTGACGGATTTCTTCCTGGACCATGTGCCGGGCTACAACAAGTTCCGCGCGGTCACCATCATCCTGGTGGTGGTGGAGCTCGCCGCGCCGGTGTTGGGCATCCTCTACCTCGATCGGTTGGTCAAGGAAGGCGGCTGGAGCAAGCCGGTGGAGAAACGATCCTTGATCGCCATGGGAGCCTTGTTGGTGGTGTTGTTGGCCATGGCCGTGGTTCCCGAGGGACTGTTCAACTTCCTCAGCGACCAGGAGCGGGAAGCCCTGAACCGCCAGGCCGAGGACCCCAAGATGGAAGCGCAGGTGGTGGCCTTCGTCGATGCGTTGAAGTCGGTGCGGGTGGGCCTGTTCACCGCCGACGTGTGGCGGAGCCTGTTGTTCGTGGCCGCCGCCGGGGCGTTGATCTTCCTCTTCGGGCGGCGCAAGCTGGGCAGGCCCGTGCTGATCGCCGGTGTGGGTGCGTTGGTGCTGTTGGACCAGGCCGCCGTGGACAAACGATACCTGAACAACGAGAAGGAACGAGGCCGTTATGTGCAGTGGGTGGACCAGGACCAGTACGACCATCCCTACCGGCCCGACGCCGCGGATCGATCCATCCTCCAGAGCGAATGGAACCCGGCCGCACAGTCCGACCACGAAGCGGTGCTGGCCGCCCGGAAGTCGGACGGTCCGGTGAAGGCCGAGGATGAACTGCTGCTGCGCTTCGGCAGCTTGCGCCGCAACGCCAACTACCGCGTGCTCGACCTCGGCAATCCGTTCAGCGACGCCAAGCCGAGCTATTTCCACCGCAGCATCGGCGGGTACCATGGAGCCAAGCTGAAACGCTATCAGGAGCTGATCGAGTTCCATATCGCACCCGAGGTGCAGGCCGTGGCCGGTCTGTTGCGCAGTGGTCCCTCCATCACCGCCATCGACAGCCTGTTGGCCCGACAGGGTGTGTTGAACATGCTCAACACGAAGTACATCGTCTACTCCGGCGAACGGCCACCCTTGCGCAACGCGCATGCGTTGGGTGCGGGTTGGTTCGTGGACGAAGTCCGTTGGGCGAAGGATGCCGATGCCGAGATCGCGACTTTGGGCACCATCGATCCGCGCCGCACCGCCGTGGTGGACGAGCGTTACCGCACGCAGGTGGGCAACGTTGCTCCCCGAGCGGACAGCACGGCCACCGTTGAACTCGTGGACTATGCCACGGACCGGCTCACCTACAAGGTGCGTTCGGCGAACGGGGGCGTGGTGGTGTTCAGCGAGATCTGGTACGGGCCGGATTGGAAGGCCGCCATCGATGACGCACCGGCCGAGCATTTCCGTGCGGACTATGTGCTGCGCGGGCTGTCCGTTCCCGCCGGTGAGCATATGGTGACCTTCCACATCGAAAGCCGGCCCTTCCATTCCTCACGGCCCGTTGCCCTGGCATCGAGCGCCTTGGTGCTGCTGGTGGTGTTGGCCGCATTGGGCATGGAGCTGCGCGGCGCGAGGAAGCCCGAATGAAGCGGGTGCTCATCATCACCTACTACTGGCCGCCCAACGGTGGCGCAGGCGTGTACCGGTGGTTGAAGCTGGCGAAGTACCTGCCGCAGCACGGATGGGCACCGGTGATCTACACCCCGGAGAACCCCGAGCTCACGGCCGATGATCCGGCGCTGGCCAAGGACGTGCTTCCGGGAACCGAGGTGATCAAGCGTCCCATCACCGAGCCGTTCGGCCTGTACAAGCGTTTCACCGGCCGGGCGCAGAGCGAGCGGGTGCAGACCGCCTTTCTCAGCGAGCAGCGCAAGGGCGGTTGGAAGGAGGACCTGGCGCTCTGGATACGCAGCAATTTCTTCGTCCCCGATGCACGCGTCTGGTGGGTGAAGCCTTCCGTACGCCACCTGCGGAAGTACCTCCGGCGGCATCCCGTGGACGCCATCGTGACCACGGGTCCTCCGCACAGCATGCACCTCATCGGCCGCGCACTGAAGCGGAAGACGGGGGTGAAGTGGATCGCGGACTTCCGTGACCCTTGGACCGACATCGATTTCTACGGACAGCTCAGCCTGACCGCCTGGGCCGATCGGCGCCACCACCGCATGGAGCGCAGCGTGCTGCAGGAGGCCGATCGGGTGGTGACCGTGAGCTGGCGTTGGGCCGATGACCTGGCCGCGCTCGGTGGCCGTGCCGTGGAGGTGATCACCAACGGGTTCGACCCCGCCGATGTGCCGGCTTCGCTAACGGTGGATGACGCATTCAGCTTGGTGCATATCGGGGCGATGAGCGCGACACGCGATTGTCCCGGTCTGTGGCAGGCCTTGGCGCGTATCGTACGGAGCGATCCGGACTTCGCCGCACGTTTCCGGTTGCGCTTCGTGGGGCCCGTGGACCACAGCATCATCGCCAGTGTGGAAGGCGCCGGATTGGGCACGTACGTGGAGCGCGTGGGTCGCGTGTCCCATGCGGAAGCCATGGTGCACATGCAACGCGCGCGTGTGCTGCTGCTGCCGATCAACAACACCCCGAACAGCCTCGGCATCCTGCCCGGGAAGGTCTTCGAATACCTCAGCACCGGTCGCCCCATCCTGGCGGTAGGCCCTGCGGAAGGCGATATCGGGCGTGTGCTCGGTGGCGATCACGTCCGTGTGGACCGCACGGTGCCTGCGACCGATGATGCACGGATCCTGGCGTTGTTCCGGGAAGGCCTCACCAGCGGCAGCGCGGACCAAGGGCGTTACAGCCGCATCCATCTGGCGGGCGAGATGGCGGGGTTGCTCGACACGGTCTCGGCTCAACGCTGAGCGGCGCGCTCGTCGAGCAATTCGAGCAGGCGGTCGCAGATGAAATGTGCGGCGCGTCCATCGCCGAATATCGGGGGGTAGACCAGATCGGTGCGGTCCAGCAGATGCAGGAACGCATCGCGGATACGCTGGGGGTCCGCACCCGTTTCGATGGCCGTGCCGCTGGCCGTCAGTTCCACCCAAGGCGTGCGATCGAGCAGGATCACCGCCGGACGCCGGAAGAAGTAGGCCTCCTTCTGCACCCCACCGGAATCGGTGAGGACGATGCGCGCATGCCGCTCCAGCTGTACCATGTCCAGGAACGGCACGGCGGGTATCACGCGCAGCAGAGGATGTTCGCGCAGCTGTGCCCGCAGGGTCGGCTCCAGGTCCTCCTCCACGCGGAGCAACGTGCGGGGATGCATGGGGATCACGAACACCAGGTCGCGGGCTTCGGCGAGGGCGATGAAGGTGCGCATCAGGTCGGCCAGCACCTGCGGATGGTCGGTGTTGTGCGGGCGATGGATGGTGGCGAGTGCATAAGGGCGAGCGGTCACGCCGCAGCGTTGCAGCACCTGCGAGGTGGCCTCCGCGCGCTCGGCGAAGTACAGGCTGTTGTCGTACATGATATCGCCGCAGTGGAACACGCCGGGCCGATCCGCGGACCAGGGCCGCTGGTTGCCCGGGTGCAGACCTTCCTTCGCCAGTTGGGTCATGCCGTCCTCCGTGGGACAGAACACCAACGTGCTGAGGTGGTCGCAGATCAGGCGGTTCACCTCCTCGGGATAGGCCTTGTGATGCGAACGCACGCCACCTTCCACGTGGGCGATGGGGATATGGAGCTTGGAGGCCGCCAGCGCGCCGGCCACGGTGCTGTTGGTATCACCGTAGAGCAGCACCAGGTCCGGTCGTTCCTCCAGCAGTACGCGCTCGATGCCGATCAGCATGTCGGCCGTTTGGCGGGCGTGGCTGCCCGACCCCACGCCGAGGTTATGGTCCTCGGGAGGCAGGCCCAGTTCCGTGAAGAACACGGCGGACATGTTGGCGTCGTAGTGCTGACCGGTATGCACGTAGACCTCGCGCACGTGTCGGGAATGCTGTTCGCGGATCACCCGGTTGATGGCCGCGGCCTTGATGAACTGCGGGCGCGCTCCGACCACGGTGAGGATGGTATGCATGCGGGCGAAGCTAGCAGCAAGCTTAGCTTCGGCCGGTCCATGGGCATCATTGCGAGCCAGGCCGTCTGGAACACCTTTTTCACCTACTTGGGGCTCGGTCTGGGCTTCCTGAACATGGTGGTGCTGTACCCCCGTGTGCTCGCCAGTGATGAGTTCGGACTGACCCGCCTGCTGGTGTCCGTATCGATGCTCACCGCGCAGGTGGCGCAGCTTGGTGCGGAGAACACCGTTGTGCGGTACTTCCCCTATTTCCGGGACGAACGAACGGGCCACCGAGGGCTCTTGGGCATGTTACTGTTGTTCGGTGGTGTTGCATCCACTGTTGCTGCGCTGGTCCTCATCGTCCTCCAAGTGCCCTTGTCCTTCGCCTTCCATGACGGAAATGCGCTGTATGCGCGTTTCGGGCTATGGGTGCTGCCGCTGGTCTGTTCGGAGATCTATTTCATCCTTTTGCGCAGCTACAGCCGCTCCTTGCTTCGTTCGGTGCAGCCCACGGTGATCAAGGAGTTCCAGCTGCGGATGCTGCAATGCCTGCTCATACTGGTGCAGCTCGGATGGCCCATGCCGTTCGCATGGTTCGTGGCGCTGTATGTGGGCACGTTCCTGGTGTGCACGGCGACGTTGGTGGTGGATCTTCGCCGCGCCGGACATTGGCGCACGGCCTGGGCGCAGCGTCGGTTACCGGAGCGATTGCGCCGCAGCATGGCTTGGTACAGCGGTTTCACCCTGTCCGGTACGGTGGCCGGGATGGTGTTGGGCAACCTTGATCAATTGATGATCGGAGCGCTGTTGAAGGATGGACTGAGGTACGTGGCGTACTATGCGGTGGGCTTCGCTTTCGGTTCCGTGATAGCGGCCCCGGCCAGGGCGTTGGCACAGACCGCCGCACCGCTCTTGGCCGATGCTTGGAAGCGGGGGGATCGCACGTTGATACAGAGTGTTTACCGCAGGTCGGCCACGGTGCAGAGCGTAGTGAGCGGTGTGCTCTACGTGATGTTGATCGCCGGGGTGGACGAGTTGTTCGCCCTGTTGCCGATCGAATACCGTTCGGCTTTACCTGTAGCGCTCGTGGTGGGCGCGGCCTATCTCATCACCAGCAGTATCGGTCTGAGTGGAAGCATCATCAGCATGTCCAAGGCCTATCACATGGACGCGTGGACCAGCGTGATCGTACTTGCCATCAATGCTGTTCTGGGCTTTTTCTTGATCCGTTCGATGGGGTTCGTGGGTGCCGCCTGGGCCACATTGGTGTCCTTGCTGGTGGTGAACGTGTACCGCACCTGGTTCCTTTTCTCCCGGTTCGCGTTGTGGCCGTTCGATGTGCGGATCCTCGGATTGGGGATTGCGATCCCTTTGCTGGGTGCGGGTGTGCGGGTCCTGGATCTCACCGATAGGCCCATCATCGATCTTTGTCTGCGTGCCTTTCTGTCCGGCACCGTCTTCCTCCTGTTCGCCAAAGGCCTTGGTCTGCTTGGTGAATTGGAGGCCACGTTGGCGGTGTTGCATTCCCGGGGCCGTAAGGGGAAGGACCAACAAGCGTGAACGAACATGGAAAGAGGGAAAGTGGTCGATTTCGGACGCCGCCATCGGTTCATTTCAACCATTCGTGACGTGGACGTTGTGGGTGTCAGGGCGTTGTCGCGCATGCTGCCGCGCGTTCTGTTGCCGGTTCCCCATGGGCCCATGGTGATCCGCACGCTGCATGGTTTCGACCTCTGGATAGACCCGTCGTCGGACAGCGGCGTGGAACGGAGCATCTATGACACGGGTACCTACGAGAAGGGCACGCTCCAGGTCATCGAGCGTATGCTGCCGGAGCGGGGGGTGTTCGTGGACATCGGAGCGAACATCGGTTTGATGACGGTGCTCGCGGCCCGCTTGGTGGGCCCTCAAGGTAGGGTGATCGCCTTCGAGCCGAATCCGGTGGCGCGCGCGATACTGGAGCGGAACGTACGGATCAACGACCTGACGCAGGTGCAGGTGAGCCCGATGGCGATCGGCTCCATCCCGTCCCGTTCCACCATCTACGAGGGCGTCGGCTCGAACCGGGGAAGAGCCACCTTGGTCCAACCGTCCGTTGAGCGCGTGGGGCAGGAGGTCGAGGTGGTCCGGCTTTCCGATGTGGTCCATGCCGAGGATCGTATGGATCTGGTGAAGATGGACATCGAGGGCTTCGAGCTCGAAGCCCTCAAAGGCATGTCGGAGATCCTTGCACGTCCCGAACCTCCGATGCTGATCGTGGAATGTTCCGGCGGCCGGGAGAACAGTTTCGGTCGGGGGAGCGATCCCATCTTCGAGCACCTTATCGGTCTCGGCAAGTACCGGCTTTTCCGCGGAAGGTCCGGTAAGGAACGTTTATCACCTTTGATCGAGGTGCGTTCGGTCCAGGAAATGCCGGACCACGACAACCTCCATTGCATGACAACGCTCCAGGTCGAAAGGGCGGGTGCGGCGGGTCTTTTGGCATGATCCGAACAGATCGCATGAAGGGGGAGGCATCATCGGTCGGGGGGAGGCGTGCGTTGTTCTTCGACCGCGGGGAGGCATCCTATATCCGATCGGATCTGCGTTTGCTCGAGGAGTTCGCCCGAGTGGTCCGTTATTCGTTTCGCACACGAGCATGGTACGGGTTGCCGGGCGAGTTCGGGAGACAGTTGTTGTTCTGCTTTCGTCGGATGCACGATCATGATGCCGTGTTCGTGCACTTCGCCGGCTGGAATGCACTGGTTCCGCTCGCGTTGGCGCGCTTGTTCGGCAAACGTTCGGTGCTGTTCATCCACGGTACCGATGGTGTGTCGCTACCGGAGATCGGGTATGGTCAATTCCGCAAGTGGCCCCTATCCTGGGCAACCGCTTTTTCCTTGCGCATGGCGCGCCGTGTGGTTGCCGTCGACGGTGCCTTGCTGCGGTCCGACAACCGCTACTCGGGCTCGCGCATCCTGCATCAGGGCGTCCTGAACCATGTGCCCGGCCTAAGGACCACATGCTCCGTGCTTCCACATGGATTCGACCCCGATATCTGGCCCAAGGGTCATCGGGAACGGGATATCGATGTGCTCACGGTGGGCGGTGGGCTGGGTAGCGAACGGGTAAGGATGGTGAAGGGGGTGGACCTCGTGATCGCCCTGGCCCATGCCCGCCCGGATCTTCGGGTGGCCGTGGTCGGCATGCCTGTCAACGACGAGCAGCGCTTCCCTTCGAACCTTCGTGTGATTCCGGAGGTCGGTCAGGAGGAATTGCGGGCATTGTACCAGCGCTCGAAATGCTACGCCCAACTGTCGCGTTCCGAAGGATTCGGTTGCGCCCTGGCGGAGGCCATGCTTTCCGGATGCGTGCCGGTGGTGAGCAACGTCGGAGCCATGCCGAAGATCGCAGGTGATACCGGGCAGGTGGTGGACGCTCCACTGGCGAGCGCAGTGGAAGCCGCAGCGCGGAAGGCGCTCGACATGGCCGATGCAGGCGGCGGCGTCCGTGCCCGGGAACGCGTGATGCAGCGATATCCTTTGGAGGCGCGCCGTCTGGGGTTGGCGCAGCTTCTATGCTGAACCTGCGGTAGTGCATGCACCGGAACGCGATAGGTGTGCCTTCGCGGAGCATGTCTCTGTCGGTCCCATGACCGTGGCGCTCGGCGAGGACCCGTACTTTTGGGCCCCCACCATGTTACGCGTTCTCGTTCTCCTCTTTTTTTTCAAGTTGTTCTGCCCGGCCTTGCTGCGGGGACAGTTCTATCAGCATGTCATAGGTTCTCCCGGCCGCAGTGAGCGGGCGCTGGTGGTCCATCACAGTCCCTCGGGTGCCTTGTACATCGCGGGCAGTATCAACGATAGCGCCATGGTGCAGCGTATCGATGATCAAGGCCAGGCCATCTGGACGGTTGTCTTCAAGCCGCCGGGACAATATGGCAAGCACGTGTTCGATCTTACCGAGGATGCCTCCGGGGTTCTGATCGGATGCGGCAATGGACTCACCTCCGGAGGAGTACCATTCGAGGGATTCCATTTCAGCATGGGCACCGACGGTACGATGAATTGGGTGCGGCACTGGCAGGATGCCCTCATCTATACCCGTCGCATCCGGCCGATCGATGATGGCCAGTATCTGCTCTTCTGTGATCGGTACGACATGTCGGCCCCCACCTATCCGGACGTGTTCACGGCACGTGTCGATGCGGCTTCCGGGGATCCGCTCTGGATATCCCCGCGATACGATCTGAATCCTTCCATACCGTACATCGATGATGTGGTGGCGAGCTGTTCGATCGGAACATCGCACTACTCCACCGGTCGCATCTTCGTTGCCGGCAACCCGGTTTCCTCCTGTCGCATATACTGGGGCAAACATGCCTACACGGGGGAACTCCTGGAGCATCGTTACCTGCTCTACTCCAGCACGCAGTACAGCAGGATCTATCCCGGTGACATCATCGCCACCAACGATTCACTGCTGATCGCCTTTTCCGGTGATCACAATGGGGCCACGACCAACTACAAGCCCGGCCTTGTAATGACCGATACCTCGGGCAATGTGGCCTGGGCCAAGATCTACGACTTCGTCGGCAGCGCGCAGGAACTGGGTATCAAGGTGGTGAGCGCGCCGTTCGGATATGTGCTTTCCGGTCGGAGCACGAGCAGTGGCATGGCCCGCTGTTTCCTGATCGGCGTTTCACCCACGGGAGACGTGCTTTGGGCCAAGCAGTACGGGGCTTCGAACGAAACCCATGTGGCGCCGCATTCCTATACGCTGAACCTGGCGGCGCTGGATGATGGTTTCCTGATGGTGGCGGCCGTGCAAAAGCCCGGGCACACCGATATGCTCCTCGTTCGCACCGATCTGCAGGGGAATACCTGTGGCGACGTCAACGATATCACGTTGCAGACCACTGTGCTGCCGACCGCCCATTTCCTGCCGGGTGTCCAGACCGGTGCCCTGTCGACCTCGGTCTCTCCCGTGAACACGGTTATGGAAACCACGGATGTTCCTCCGCCATGCGGACTGGAACCGGACCTGGGTCCGGATACCACGCTCTGTGGAGCATTGACCATCGGGGTCGTACCGCAACAAGGAGCGACCTATCTCTGGCATGACGGTAGTACGTTGGATCATCTGGTCGTTGAGGTACCCGGCACCTATTGGGTGGAGGTCACGGTGGGTTGTTGCGAAGTGCGGGATACCATCGTGGTCTCGGCAGGTGGAGGTGGTATGGACCTGAACCTCGGACCGGACACCTTGATCTGCGACGGTGAGGCGATCCTGCTGTCCACCGGTTTGGCGGATGGTGATCATTACTGGCAGGATGTGCCGGGTACGATGGAGATGGGTATATCCACCGCCGGAACCTATTGGGTGGAGGTTTGGATGGACGGATGTATGGCCCGTGATACGATCGTGGTCGATGTGGTGGCTCCGGATGCTTTCGATCTAGGGCCCGACGTGCAGATCTGTCCGGGTGGTCAGGCTTCCTTGGTGGTGCCCGCCGAAGTGGAGGATCCGCTTTGGAACGATGGCTCCACGGATCCAACCCTCACCGTGGACAATGGAGGCACATACTGGTTCACCGGGCTCTGGAACGGATGCCCGGTAAGCGACACGGCGGTGGTCCATGCAACGGCCCCCCCCGTCCTCGATCTTGGACCGGATACCATGATATGTCCAGGCGCTTCGTTCATCTTGGCCACTGGGCTCAACGGAATACCCCATCTCTGGCAGGATGGATCGGCCGCCGAGGTGTTCGAAGTGGTGGCGCCCGGCATCTATTGGGTTCAGGTCGGCAACATCTGTATGGCCGTGGATTCGGTCACGGTGGAAATGCCTGAACTACCTGAGCCTGACCTGGGCGGGGATACCTTGCTCTGCACTGGTGCACAATTGGTTCTTGGAACGGCAACGGGGGCGTGGGATGTGGAATGGTCGGATGGGAGCACGGACGGCACGTTCATCATCGCTTCCCCCGGGACCTATTGGGTGGAGGTGCGCTCCCAAGGATGCCTGCTTTCCGATACGGTGGAGGTCACGGGCGCCGAACCTCCGATGATACAGCTCGGAACGGATACGGTTCTGTGCAATGGTACGCCCATGGAACTCATCCCGATGGGCGCTGGAGTGTTATCCACCCTCTGGTCCACCGGCGAGCAAACTCCTACGGTGATGGCGACCGCCACGGGTACCTACTGGGTGCAGGTACAGAACGTATGTGGGACGGCAAGGGATTCGGTCGAGATCGTCATCGTACCATCCATCGAGGTGGAGTTGGGACCGGACCTGCTACTCTGTGAACCGATCGCACATTTGCTCGAAAGCGGACATGCCTCAGAGCACAGCACGTGGCAGGATGGGGTCTCGGGTGCGGAGTTGCTGGTCACGGGTCCAGGAACGTATTCCGTTACGGTGGATATCCAAGGCTGCACTGCTGCGGATAGCATATCCATATCAATGGTGCGCATGCCGGAGCTCGAAGTGAGCGAAGACACCTTGCTGTGCGAGGCAGTGCCCGTGTTGTTGCAGGCTTGGGCGTCGGATGGGGTGACCGTGGGTTGGTCTGATGGAAGTACGGGTGCCACGCATCTGGCGCCGAACGCAGGCATCCATATGGTCAGCGCCACGAATGTCTGTGGTACGGTGGTCGACAGCATCCGGGTCATGCACGCGCCGCCGTTCCCCTACCTCACGGACCAAAGGGTATGCCCCGGTGCGTCGGCATTCGTGTCAGCGCCTGCGGATGTCCAGCAGGTGCAATGGTCCACGGGCGAGGCGAGCACCTCGGTGGCACTTCCGCTCGGTGCATACGACTATTTGATGGTCGATGCATCGGGTTGTGAGCGCACCGGAAGTTTCACCGTACTGGTGGACCAGGAGGAGGACGGTCGGCAATTCGTTCCGAATGTTTTCACACCCAATGGGGACGGGAGGAACGATGTGTTCCAAGTGGTGGGTGCGGAACGGGAAGGATTCTCGTTGGAGATCTACGATCGCTGGGGTCTCTTGTTGTTCACAGCCTCCTCCGGGCGAACGGTGTGGGATGGCCGTGCGAACGGAGGCGAAGTACCGGAAGGCGTTTATATCTACGTGGCGAAGTACCAAGCGCGCTGCGGTGAACGAGGTCTCGTTACAAAGTTGGGTCACGTAACGCTGTTGCGTTGATCAGCGCACCCAGGTCTGCGTGCGGTAGAGGAAGCCGATGTAGCCGCGCATCTTCAGGGCGCCGTCCTCCACCCAGAGCTTGCAGTCGTACACCTTGCCGTTCTCGGGGTCCAGGATGGTCCCATCGCTCCATTCCTCCTCATCGGCCTTCAGGTCCCGGATGATCTCCATACCCAGGATGCGCTGGCCTTTCCGGTCGTCGGTGCAGGCGGTGCATACGGCATCCTTCTTCGCGGGGTCCACCAGTTCCACGATGCGGCCGCTGGCCTTGCCTTCCTGCACGGTGATCTCCACGATGCTCTTCGCTTTTCCGGAGACGTCGTCGATGGTACGCCACCGGCCGGCGATGGATTGCGAGAAGACCGGGAGGGTGATGCAGAGCAGGAGGGCGGGAAGGAGGTTGCGCATGATCGTTCAGAAGCTACGGCCGACGCCGATCACATAACGGAACGCGAGGTGCTCGGTGTCGCCGGCGGGGAGGTTGGACAGGAACAAGGGCATATCGAAGCGGATCACCAAGGGTTCGATGCCCGTGAGCGGACCGAACTTCCGCAGCGACAGGGCGAAGCCGACGCCGGCATCCGCTCTGGGTGGTGCAAGCCGGAGTTCGGTGGTTCCTCCATCGGTCACCAGGCGATAGCCCATGGTGCCCACATCCCCGAAGAGGTAGGCGTCCAGATGCAGGTACCGGGCCAACGGCCCCGGACGGAAACGCACCAATCCGTCGAGGTCCAGTTCGGCGTTGAACGCTGCACCGCTGTTGCCGTACCACGTGGTGATCACGGTGCCGTCGGAGAGTTGCTCGGGGGCCACATAGCCCGCATAGCCGCGCAGGCCCAGACCACCACCGTGCTGGAAATGGTTCAGCGTCGCCCCCACTGTCGTCCAGTCGTACGGCACGATGCCCATACTGCGCACGTACTTGTTCCCCATGAGGTCCTCGGGGGAGGCACCCGCCAGGTACAGTGCGCTTTCACGGGGGGTAGTGCCCGTTCCGAACTGCGCCAGCAACCGCGTGCGCAGACCCCACTTGCCCAAGCGGTGTTCGTTGATCGCCGTGAGCGTGGCCTGCGAGAAGGGAAGGGCGGCCCCCACTCCGCTGTTGCGCAGGTTGAGGCGCACATGGCCTTCGCCGCGGCG
>DASWWQ010000045.1:0-3997 GCA_036405935.1 Flavobacteriales bacterium | reverse complement strand
GATGCAAGGGCCTTCGCTTCCCTGACCTCGGGATCACTCCTGTTCGCCGAGGTTATTATCGGTGCGCCGGGCATTGGGTTGTTCCGGCGACTGCTGCTGACCGGGCTTCTGCTGACGATCAGTGCTGCTGGGACGCTGCTCCGAAGCCGTGGTCCGGGTGGTATCCGGCTGCTGCTTGTTGGGCGTGTTCGGCGTCGTGGGCGTCGTCTTCTTGTTGTTGTTGTTGTCCTGTTGGTTAGGCATGACTTCGGGGTTTTAAAAGGTTCGCTATGAAGGACCCAAAGAGCGGACCGGAGCGGGTCTTGAACACGGATGAACGGCGTGGGACGCAAGCTCGGCGGCAGGGCCTACCGACTGAGGCTCCCCATCGGGGCGCCGATCCCCCACCCTCACTCCTCGGGGAGCAATTCCGCCAAGGCGGCCTTCACTGCGGTCAATTGGAAACCCTTGCTGGTCAACACCGGCGCGAAGAGATCACCCAAGCGCTCCACCCGACGCGGAACCGTATCGATGTTGAACGCCAGACGATCCAGACCGGGCTTCACCTCCTTCCATGACAGCGGGGTGCTTACCGGCGCACCGGGTTTCGGACGCAGGCTGTACACACTCGCGATCGTCTGCCCTTTCCGGTTCTGCAGATGGTCCAGGTAGATCTTCCCCTTCGCCCGCTTGGCCAGCGAGCGTTCCAGTGTCGTTGTCCCCGGCAGCAGTTCCTGCACCACCTGCATGATGCCCTTGGCCACCGGGGCCAATTGCGTGTAGGTATAGCGTCCGCCGGTGGGGATCATGATATGGAGGCCACTGGAGCCGCTCGTCTTGCAGTAGCCCTCCACGCCGATCCGGTCCAGCACGGTCTTCACGGCCAGAGCCGCCTCGATCACGTGGTCGAAGGTGTTGCCATCGGAGGGATCGAGGTCCATCACCAGATGATCCGGCTTCAGCAGATGCTGCTTGCGCGAGCTCCACGGATTCATCTCGATGCAGCCCAGATTGACGAGGTACAACAGCGTGCCCAGGTCGTTGCAAAGGATGTAGTCGATGGGTGCACCACCCCGGCTTTCGCTCTTCACCTTCACCGAAGGCACCCACGGCGGCGCGGATCCACCCGCATCCTTCTGGAAGAATCCGAGGCCATCGATGCCGTTGGGTGTGCGGAACAACGATTGGGGACGGTCCTTCAGGTGCGGCAGCAGCACTGGGTGCATCCGTTCATAGTAGGCGAGCACATCCCCTTTCGTGTAGCCTTCCTTGGGCCAGAAGACCTTGTTCAGGTTGGTGAGCTGCACCGTATTCCGGCCGGATCGCACCTCGCGCTCATCCGGACCGTCGTCCTTCACCTTACGTCCGCTCTTCTTCGTGGCCTTGCTCCGGGTCGCAGCGCTCTTGCGCACGGTCGTCCTCTTCGCCGGGGCACGTCCGGTGGTCCTTGCGGTTGTGGTCTTCTTCTTCACCATGGGTTCCTTGTGAACGTTCTTCGGATCCTTGTCCGCACGCAGCCCGAGGAAGACCGGATGGCGCAGGTGGCCATCGCGGGTCCATTCGGTGAACTTGATGTTGCAGACCAATCGCGGGGTCACCCAGACGGGCGGCATGTTCGCGTCCACGGGTCCGTTGAAGGGCGACGTGCGACGGACCAGGGGTTTCATCGCTTCCATCAGTTCATCCAACGAACGATGATCGAAGCCGGTGCCCGTATGCCCGACGTACTCCAGCCCGTTGCTGCCGTATACACCCAACAGCAAGGCACCGAAGTGTTTCCGGCTGTTGCGCGGGGCCGTATAGCCGCCGATCACCGCCTCCTGGCTGCGATGGTTCTTGATCTTCACCCAGCTCTTTCCCCGCAGGCCCTTGCTGTACACGCTATCAGCCTTTTTCCCGATGATGCCCTCCAGGTCCTTGGCCGCAGCGGCAGCGAAGAAGTCGAGGCCGCGTTCCGCCACATGGTCCGCGTAGCGGATATGTTCGGTATCCACGAGCAGCTTTCGCAAGCGGGCCTTGCGCTCGATCAAAGGAAGATGCGTGATGTCCTTGCCAGCAACGGAGAGCAGGTCGAAGACGTAATAGACCAGCGGGATGCCGGGCTCGAGCGAAGCATGTTGCAGGAGCTGGAAATCCGGTCGTCCGCCGGCATCCAGGGCCACCACCTCGCCATCCAGTACCGCTCGTTCGCGGATACGCTTCAGGTCCTGGGCCACCGCAGGATAGGCCTCGAGGAAGGAGAGACCGTTGCGGGAATAGAAGCGCAAGGACTTTCCACCGGTCTCGGCGATGGCGCGATACCCATCCCACTTGATCTCGAAGATCCAATCGGGATCATCGAAGGGCTTCACATCCGGAGAGGCCAGCATGGGCCGGATCGGATCATCCACCTTGGTGGCGCTGCCGATGCCGCGCAATGTGTAGCGTTTGGCCCGGACGGGTTCGGCTCGGGGGGCCACCGCCTTCACCACCTTCGCTGCCCGACCGCGCTTGGGCGCAGCGCTCTTTTTCACGGCCGGTGCCTTGGGGTTCCCTTCCCGTGCCAAGGCCCTGTTGATCGGTGAGTTCTTCGGTGTTTCCTGCTCACTGTCGTAGGCCTCCACGGCATGCTTGTCCTTGTGCTTGATCAACAGCCAACTGCGCTCCCCTCCTTTCTTGAAGCGCACGAGGGCGAATTCACCCTTCAGTTTGCGGCCTTTGAGAACGATCTTCAGTGAGCCCGCGCGCAGACCTTTCATCAGGACCTGCTCATCGGTGCGGCCCTCCTCGGGCTCCAAGGGCGTATAGGTCCCATGATCCCAGATCTCCACGATGCCTGCACCGTAGTTTCCTTCCGGGATCACCCCCTTGAAATCCTTGTAGTCGTAGGGATGGTCCTCCACCTGCATGGCCAAGCGTTTGTCCGCCGGGGCCAAGGAGGGTCCTTTGGGCACGGCCCAGCTCTTCAACACGCCTTCCATCTCGAGTCGGAAGTCGTAGTGCAGATGGGAGGCCTTGTGGCGTTGGACCACGAACACCAATGGGGCCGCTTTCCCGGCCTTCCCGCTGCCTCGGCGTTGGACACGCTCACCGGGTTCGGGGGTGCGCTTGAGGTCACGCTTCGCCTTGTACGCGCGCAATCCCATGGGCTACGAGGCCTTGCGTTTGGCGGTGCCTTTCGTACCGAGGCTGGCCTTCAACGTGGCCATGAGATCGTCCGTGGGTTTCTTGTGCACCATCTTCATCGGGATCACCTTGGTAACCTTGCCCTTCGCCTTGGCCTTGGCCCGGATCATCTTCATCAAGGCCGCGGAGTACTCATCCTTGTAGCGCTCGATGTCGAACTTACCGGTGCCATGGTCGATCAGCTGCATCGCGAGCTTCAGTTCGGCGGGGCTCACCTTCGACTGCGGCGGTAGCTTGAGGTCGCCGATGTCGCGGACCTCCTCCGCATAGCGCAGTTGGTTCAGGATCAACACGGGCCCATCGGGGATGATCACCGCAGGATGCTCCTTGGTACGCATCACGAAACTGGCCACACCCACCTTGCCGCTCTTCTTCAGGGCCTCGCGCAGCAGCGCATAGGCGCGCGTACCCCCGCGATCGGGTTCGAGGTAGTAGGGCTTCTCGTAGTACTTGCCTTCGACCTCCTGTTCCTGCACGAAATCCTTGATCAGGATGGTGTCGCTCTTCTCCACGGAAGCGCGCTTCAGATCGTCGTCATCGAGCACCACATACCGACCTTCCAGGTCGAAGGCGCGTACGATGCGTTCATAGGGCACTTCCTTCCCGGTATCCTCGTTCACCCGTTTGAAGCGGATGCGTGCCTTGTCCTTGGCATCGAGCATGTCCAGGTCCAGTTCGCTTTCCTGTGTGGCACTGAACATCCGCACGGGGATGTTCACCAGTCCGAAGCCGATGCTGCCTTTCCAAAGGGGTCTCATGCGGTCAGAGCTTTACGTTCTCGCCCGGCGCGATCGGTTCCACCGGCCGTACACGACCCTCATGGTCATGGGCCTGGAGGGGCTGTACCATACGA
>DASWWQ010000044.1:0-5011 GCA_036405935.1 Flavobacteriales bacterium | reverse complement strand
TTCCATTGCCATCCCTCTCGAATCCCACGGCACGCGTGCAGGTGATCCACAACTGCGCCGACCTGGCCGCCAGCACGGTGGACGTGTACTTGAACGACGCGTTGTTGATCGACGACTTCGCTTTCCGCACCGCCTCGCCCTTCATCGCTGCCCCCGCCACGATCGACTTCACCGTGGGCATCGCTCCCTCCAACAGCACCAGCAGCGCCGACGCCATCTACACGCAGACCTTCAACCTGGAGGCCGGTGGTACCTACGAGGTGATCGCCAGCGGTATCGTCAGCGGTTCGGGCTACAACCCTTCCCCCGCCTTCGAACTGGTGGCCTTCGCCAACGCACAGGAGGCGGCCACTCTCCCGGGGAACACCGATGTGCTGGTGTACCATGGCAGCACCGATGCCCCTACGGTGGATGTGTATGAAAGCGCCGTACTGAACACCACGGCGGTGGACAACGCCAGCTACGGCGATTTCGCCGGATACCTGAACCTGCCCACCGACGATTACGTGCTCCAGGTGCGTGATGCAGCGCAGACCACGACCGTGGCCACGTACAGCGCTCCCTTGGCTACGCTCGGCCTGCAAGGCGCGGCCCTCGTCGTGGTGGCCAGCGGATTCCTCGACCCCGCTCAGAACAGCGGTGGTCCGGCCTTCGGCTTGTGGGCGGCGTTGCCCACGGGCGGCCCTCTGGTGCCGTTGCCATCCCTCTCGAATCCCACGGCACGCGTGCAGGTGATCCACAACTGCGCCGACCTGGCCGCCAGCATCGTGGACGTGTACCTGAACGACGCGCTGTTGATCGACGACTTCGCCTTCCGCACCGCCTCGCCCTTCATCGGTGCCCCCGCCACGATCGACTTCACCGTGGGCATCGCCCCTTCGAACAGCACCAGCAGCGCCGACGCCATCTACACGCAGACCTTCAACCTGGAGGCTGGTGGTACCTACGAGGTGATCGCCAGCGGCATCGTCAGCGGTTCGGGCTACAACCCTTCTCCCGCCTTCGAACTGGTGGCCTTCGCCAACGCACAGGAGGCGGCCACCGTACCCACGAACACGGATGTGCTGGTGTACCATGGCAGCACGGATGCACCGATGGTGGACGTCGGTGAAACCGCGGTGCTGGGCGGCGCCACACTCGTGGACGATCTCTCCTATTCCGAGTACGCCGGTTACCTGGAAGTGCCGACCGCGGACTATGTACTTGAAGTGCGCACGTCGGATGGCACCCCCATCATCAGCTATTCCGCTCCCCTGCAGACCTTGGGACTCAACGGTGCGGCGATCGTGGTGTTGGCGAGCGGCTTCCTCGACCCCGCCGAGAACAGCGATGGTGCCGGCTTCGGCCTGTGGGTCGCGCTGCCCAGTGGTGGTCCGTTGGTCCCCCTGGACATCTTCACGAGTGTTGCCGATCTGAACGGCGCGGTGGCCTCCGTCCTGCTCTTCCCGAACCCGGCGAACAACAGCAGTGCCTTGGTGGTGAACGCCACGGAAAGGACGCGCGCCGACGTGGTCATCAGTGATGTGGCGGGACGCCAAGTGAAAGGTATCCGCAGCGTGCAACTGTTGCCCGGCGAGAACCGCATGGAGCTTCCCATCACGGGACTGTCCGAAGGGCTCTACCATGTGAACCTGATCACGACGGCCGGCACGGCCACGACCGTGCTGCAAGTGCTGCGCTGATGATTGCAACGACGGGCCGGGGGCCGGGGACCTGAAAAACCCGCCCCCGGCCTTGTCGTTGGTGGAGATCGGTTACTATCGCACCACGACATGGAGCCCTTCCCGGACAAATTCTCGATCACCGACCTGGAGAGCTTCTCCGGTGTGAAGGCGCATACCATCCGTGCCTGGGAGCGACGCTACGCGATCCTGAAGCCCGGACGGCGTGGCGCCAACGTCCGTTCATACAACAACGATGAACTGCGGAACCTGATGAACGTGGCCCTGCTCGTCCGTCACGGCATCAAGATCTCCAAGGTGGCGCAGTTGAGCTTGAAGGAACGGGAGATCCGCGTGCGACAACTCGCGGAGGGCGATGCGGGCGTGGAGCACGACCTGCAACGTCTGCAGATCGCGATGCTCGGCTATGATAGCGGGATGCTCGAACGTATCGCGAACGATTTCGAGGAACGTGAGGGTTTCCAAGGGCTGATGGAAAAACTATTCCTGCCCTTCCTCATCCGCATCGGCACCTTGTGGCAGAGCGATGCGATCCGGGCCGGACAGGAACATATGGCCAGCAACCTCATCCGCCAGCGCATCATAGCGGCCATTCATGCACTTCCCTCCCACCCCCGCGAAGAAAGTCCGCTCTGTGTTCTGTTCCTTCCCGAACAGGAACTGCATGAGCTCGGACTGCTCTATCTCAACTATTTGCTGCGGTTGCAGGACCATCGTACGCTGTTCCTGGGCCAAAGCGTGCCCTATGGGGATCTGCGCGGCATCGCGCTGCGCACTTCGGATCCGGTCATCTTCATCGGCGTGTACTCCACCGTTCCCCGCAGCGAACCCATGGCCGATCACATCGCGAAACTGAGAGCAACGATACCCCAGGGCCATGCGCGCTTCATCCTATCCGGCCCACGCGTGGCCGAAGTGGAAAAAATGGAGCTGCCCTCCGGAGTGATGGTGCATACCGACATCCGGGAGATACCCCGGCTTGTGGGCTCGATGAAGGGGTTTGACCGAACCATTTGAGCAACCGATGCTCGGAAGCACGGTGCATCGGCCCGTGGCGTGCGCATTCCCCTGTCATCGTCCTGGATCGGAAGGCGATCGACATGTGGGACCTCTTCCCTTCAGCAAGCAGCGGATGATCACCGGCACCTCGCAGTTGCCATGGACGGTTGGGATCCCTCGTTGAGTGATCGGCCCATCACCCGGTCTGCCACCAACACGGTACCTTCAAGGCTCAAAGCCCGTTCATCATGCGCGTCCACCACTTCCTGATCGTACCCTTCTCGATCTTCTACATCACCGAGGCATATGCACAAGGATGCAGCGATGCCGGCGTATGTACCGCCGGCCCGATCGGCGAAGTGGTGACTTCGACCGACAGCGGGAGTGTATCGGAGGAATACCGCCACATGGCCCGCCTCACCTTCAGCCACGCCATCGGCGAACGGGGCACACGCATCACCCAACTCGTGGTGGAGGCCGGCATCGGTCTCACAGAACGCATCGGGATGCAGGTGAAACTGCCATACCTCCAAGCGCAGGGTAACCTGGGGAACAACAGCGGCATCGGTGATCCCACACTGACCGCCTCATACCTCATCATCAAGGGATCACAGAGGCGGATGGAAGCGATCCTCGGAGTGAAACTGCCGGTGAACACCGCCAATGCCACTGCGGATGGGAAGCCGTTGCCCATGCCCTACCAGACCAGCTTGGGCACCACGGACCTGCTCTTCGGAACAACCTATCGCCACCGCAGGTTCAGCGCCGCACTCGCCTATCAAATGGTGCTGAAGAACGATAACGCAAACCGCTTCCGACATGCGCTCTGGATGGACGATATGGATGCATTGGGCTATTTTGAAAGTTGGGACCTGGACCGTGCCGATGATGCCGTGGTCCGCATCCAATATGCCGTGCCTTGGAAGAGGATCGTGGTCCAACCCGGACTGTTGGCGATCCAGCACATGGGCCGGGACGTACGGACGGAAATACCCGACGACCAACCCGGTATGATGCGCTTGCCCGAACGGGTTGCCGTGGCCGGTTCCGACGGCCTTACACTGAACATCACGCTGGATGCCCGCTACCGCATCGACGACCACTGGGCCATCGAAGCCTCCTACGGCTCCCCGGTGATCACCCGTTCGGAACGTCCGGACGGGTTGACACGCTCGCTGGTGCTCAACTTCGGTGTACGACACGCCTTCTGACCATTCGGGCACCTTGGCGGAACGTGGTCCGGTATCGTCGCACTCCTGGCGCCGATCAGTCCTTCCGCACCTTCAACTCCAACTGCTGCACGAAAAGATCCAGCTCCTCACCTTCCTCGGCCGTGATGCGGATCCTGTGCATCGGATGTTGTGCGATGAACTGCAGGCGATCCACCCAAAGGCGAGCGGTGTTCTCGGCCGAGAAGTGCCAGGTGCTTGCTCCATCCACGTGTGCAGCGATCGCGATCGGCACGGTATGCCACACTTCGTTGCGTGCTCCCCACTCGATCCGCAGCTCATAGGATACCCCGACCTCCAGTTCCGGCAGCTTCAGCACCAGGCCTTCCAGCAGATGGGCTTCGGTATCCATGGCCTGCAACCATGCTGGACGACCCTCTCCGGAGACCACTTCGCTCCGCGCGCCTCCATCGCCTCCGGCCATGTAGATCTGCTGCCCTTGCAGGCTTAGCGCCGCACCGCTCAACAGCAGGAATACCCCCGCGCGGACACGATCGTAGGACGCACGTGGACATACGGACGCGATGGTCCTTTCGGGGGTTCCCATGCGCCTGTGCTATTGGTGGATGAACGTTGCGTGCTGTCCGGCATCGCCGAGCACCATCACATACCGTCCTGGAGGCAAAGCGGAAACATCCACGCTGGGACCGTCCGGAGAGGGTTGTACCGGTAGGGTGATGCGGCGTCCTTGGGCATCCATCACATCCACCAACGCGGGCAGGTCCGTCCCGGCCACATGCATGCGATCGGTCGCTGGATTCGGCCACAGTTGAGGTGCACTGGCCGCCGCCATGTACACCACCTTCACCATCGAACAGGTGGAGGTGCCGTTCAGGTCGGTCTGCCGCAGACGGTAGTAGATATGTCCCAAGGGCGGATCATCGTCCACGCTGCTGTATGCGATCACGGATTGGCTGTTCTCCTGACCGGGAACCGTGGCCACCGTGCTCCATGCATCGTTGTCCTGCGAGCGCTCCACGGAGAAGTAGGCATTGTTCAACTCGCTCGCCGTGGACCAGTGCAGGTCCACCTGGTCCGCGGCCGCCCTGGCCTCGAAACCGATCAGCTCGATCGGTAAGGGAGATACGCGGTAGACCTCGA
>DASWWQ010000043.1:0-4595 GCA_036405935.1 Flavobacteriales bacterium | reverse complement strand
TCACCGCACCTTCCAAGGCCCGGGCCTCTTCCCAATAGATGGCGCCCTTGCGCTTGCTGTGGTAGATATCGAGGAAGGACATGCCGTTCCAGGGATTCGCCTTCGCGCTCCCCACTTCCCGTTCGCCCGTGAATACGATCCCATCCTTGTAGGGAACGGCGGAGAATGCGGTGGCGATGCCTTCCAACGGCAGTTCACCCACGGTGAATCGCGCACTATCGGCCTTGAAGCTCCGATACCCTTGACAGGAACCGAAGAGATCCATCGCCGCCCGGTCCTCCGGACGTTCCGAGAGCACCCGCAGGAACTGGTCCCCGGCTTCCTTCCAACGCGCGGAGCTCATGAGCACCTGACCGAAACGGAAGGCATCGTCTCCGCTGAGCGGGGCCATGGTCTCGGCCGCCTGGTACAGCGCTGCGGCGCGGGCGGTCTCGTTGCGACGGCGCATGGCATCGGCCGCGCGCAGCAGCACCGGACGGTCCACGGGCCTGCGCAAGGCCTTGTCGTAATGGCGGCCCGCTTTCTCATAGGCCATCAGGGCGTAGGCCTGATCGCCCTTGCGCACGTGTTGTCCCGCACAGGAAGAGAGCAACAGGGCGATGCCCAGCGCTTGGACAGGGATCCTCATCGTACGTAGCATCAGAAGTAGCGCGGTGTTTTGATCTTCACGGGATCACGGCCCAGGTCGATGCCGAGCATCACCTCATGCGATCCGCTGGTGTAGTTGCCCAGCTTGGAAGTGGTCATATCGTAAGCGTAACCGGCACGGAACATCGGGTTGACCTGGTACTCCACCATGCAGACCAAGGCATCGCCGGTGCGGTAGCCCGCACCGATCCAGAAGCGGTCCTTGAACAACAGGTTCGCGTTGACATCCACCTGCGCCGGTGCGCTGTTCTCGTACTTGATCAGGATGCTCGGCTTCAGGTCCAGGTCCGGGGTCAGTTCGAAGACATGCCCGGCATTGAGGTAGTAGTGCTGCGTGAAGTAGTGCGCCGTGCCGCTCTGCGGCTCGCGCGAGAGGTTCCGGTCGGCGGCATACAACGTGGGCAGCGCCAGTCCAACGTAGGAACGATCATCGGCCCAATAGATGCCGAAGCCGAACTTGCCGAGCACGGCATTGCTGATGTTCTGCTGGTACAGCGCATCCTGTGTATCCCAGTAGATCAGGTCGCTCAACCGGGCCGAGTACAGCGACAGACCCGCCTTGAGGCCGAAGGCCAAGCGCCCGCTCTCGCCGGTGCGGATGCGGTAGGCGTACTGCCCGGACATCTCCATGTCACGGCTCACACCGATGCGGTCATGCACCAAGGTGAAACCCAGGCCCATCCGGTCGCCCATCAATGGGGCGTCCACGGCGAGCATGCTGGTGCGGGGAGCACCCTCCACGCTCATCCACTGGGCGCGATGCAGCAGGCTACCGCTCATGTAAGGGTGGCTGCCTGCGTAAGCCGGGTTCAGGAACAATCCGTTGAACATGTACTGGCTCACCATCACCTCCTGCTGTGCGAGGAGGACAGGCGCTGCACCCACGACCAAGGCCGTGATGGCGCCCCGCAGGGTGCGTCGGATGCGGATGTGTGCGTTCTGTTTCATCGGCGCAGATCGACATAGTTCTGGATGACGGTGCCGGTGCGACCGAGGCGCACCACCACGAAGTAGGTCCCGTTGGCCAGCTCACCACCTTCGTGGTTCTCGCCGCGCCAGTCGTTGGCATAGTTCAAGCGTTCGTACACCACGTTGCCCCAGCGGTTCAGCACCGTGAACTGGTTCTCCGGGTAACCTTCGATGCCTTGGATCACGAACGCATCGTTCTGTCCATCACCGTTAGGCGTGAAGCCCGTGGGTACGCGGATGTCGGTCGGGTTTTCGAGGAGGAAATCCATGGAGAGCGTACAACCATTGGCGTCGGTGAGGGTCACCGCATAGGCGCCCGCCGGCAGACCCTGGACATCGAGCGTGGTGGCTCCCGTGCTCCAGAGAGCGTTGTACGGGGCCGTACCCCCCTGTGGTTCCACCGCGATGGAACCGTCGTTGCCGCCGTAGGTGCTCACTTCGTATCCGTTGGCGTAAAGCGATACCGTGCTGTCCGCCGTGAGCGCTTCGGGCGCTTCCACCACCAGGTCCAGGGTCCAGGTGCAACCCGCATCATCGGTCACCAGCACACCATAGATGCCACCCGTCAGATCCGTACGGTCCTCGCTCGTCGGTCCGTCCGACCAGCTGAACTGGAAGGGGGCCGTGCCTTGTACAACCGTGAGGTCGATGGCGCCTTCGTTGCTCGCTTGGCACAGGGGCGTAGTGGTCGTATGGTCCACTCCGATGCCCGGGGTACCGCTGACCACCACGGTCACCGAATCCATGCATCCGTTGATATCCGTCACCACCAGCGCGTAGGTGCCCTGCGGTACGCCCACCAGGTCCTCGGTGCTCTGACCACTGCTCCAAGCCGTATTGAAGGGCTGGCTTCCACCCGCCGCCGTGGCATCCACGCTGCCGTTCGGGGATCCGCACGTAGCGCCGGTCGCTTCGGCCGAAACCTGCAAGGTGGTGGGCTCCGTCAGCGTGACGCACGCCTCCGCGGTGCAGCCATTGGCATCGATCACCTCCAGGCAATACAGGCCCGGCGCGAGTTGATCCACCACGAGCGCATTGGAGGTGAAGCCATCGGGGCCCGACCAGGTGGGCTGATACGTTCCGATGCCACCGGTGATCTGCGCTTCGATGCGGCCATCGTTCAGACCGGCACAGCTGATGTGGTCGCCGGAAGGCTGCACCAGGGCATCCAAGGAAAGCACGAGCGGTTCCGGCGCGATCACGCTGAAGGTCTGTTCCAACACGCAGCCGTTGAGGTCGGTGAGGTTCAACACATAGTCGCCTGCGGCCAGACCGGCCAGTGTATCGTTGGTGGATATGAACCCGTTCGGACCGGTCCAATCCATGGTGTAGGCGGGACTACCGCCCGACAGCACCACCGTGATGCCACCGTCCGTTGCCCCGGCGCAGGACGTGTTCGCACCGTTCATATCGGTGATCGTTCCGGCCACGTGCAGGGCGGAGTCGGGTTCGGTCAACGTGATGTCGAGCGTCACCTGACAGGCATTGGTATCGGTGATCACCAGTTCGTAGACCCCGGTGGTGAGCCCGGAGATGTCCTGCGTGGTGGAGAAGCCCACGCCGCCCACACGCCAATCGAAGGTGTACGGGGCGGTGCCACCGGTGACGATCGCCTCGATCGTGCCATCCGAACCGCCATGGCAGGAGATGTTGGTACCCGAAGCCTGCACCGCAGCAAGCAGCGAAGCGTTCAGGGGTTGCGCGGGTTCCACGAGCACCACCGTGGTGTCGCGCTGGCAACCGTGGTCATCGGTGACCGTGAGCTGGTAGCTGCCCGCATACAGGGCCGTGAGTTCGGATCCGTTGAAGTTGTATCCGTTCGGTCCGGACCAGTCGATCTGCAGCGGTTGGAAACCACCCTGCACCGTGAGGCCGATCACACCGGTGTTCGCGCCGTGGCACTGGATGTTCACCTCGCCGTACTGCGAAGCATACAGGTCCCACAGGATAGGCGCGGCGGCGATGATGTCCGCCACGGTATCGATGCTGCAACCGCCGGCATCGGTGATGGTCACGTTGTAGATGCCGCTGGCCAACGGACCGATGTCCTCCGTGTTCGCTGCGAAACCGTTCGGGCCGCTCCAAGCATAGGTGTAAGGCTGTATACCGCCCTGCACATCGAGCAGCACCTGCCCGTCATCCGTGCCGTCGCATTCGTTGCTGATCACCTGCACCGCGGTGGTGAAGGCGTCCGGACCGGTGAGTTCGTAGCTGCGCTGCGCCATGCAACCGTTGGCATCGACCACCGAGACCTGGTAGCCTCCGGCGATCAGGTCCGAAGGGTCCTGCTGCTGCGAAGCGTAGCCGTTGGGACCGCTCCAATCGTACTGGTAGGCCGGCTGTCCGCCGCTCACCGACAGATCGATGGAGCCGTCGGTGCCCGTGCAACCCACTTCGAAACCGAAGCCCGCATCCGACAATGTCGCGCCCACCATCAAGGGTTGCGGAGCCGTCAACACCACTTGGCGCTGGAGCGTGCAGCCCGATGCATCGGTGATGGTCAGCATGTACGTACCGGCGGGCAGCGAACCGATGTTCGCCGTTTGCGCCACGAAGCCGTTCGGGCCGCTCCAAGCATAGGTGTAGGGCGAAGTACCACCGCTCACCGTGGTGGTGATCGATCCGTTCGAACCGTTCGCGCAGGAGATGCCGTAGCCACCACCGAACTGTGCGGCCGTTACCGTGGCCAGGAGTTCCAAGGGCGCCTTCAGCGTGATCAGCGTGGATACGGAACAACCGTTCGCATCCGTGACCACCACCGTGAAGTCGCCGGCGGGCAGACCATGGATGTCCTCCGTGTTCGCCGTGCCGCCGTCCGGACCGGTCCACAGGATCTGGTACGGATGGGTGCCACCGGTGATGGTGAGATCGATCATGCCGTCGTTGGAATCGTGGCAGGTGAGGTGCAGGTGATTGGGATACACCGCAGCCACCGCCGAGATGGACAATCCACCCGGTGCGGAGAGCGTGATCGAACG
>DASWWQ010000042.1:0-7927 GCA_036405935.1 Flavobacteriales bacterium | reverse complement strand
ACCGGGACCGCTGCGGCCGAGCGGGTGCTGCTGGTGGACACATTATCCGCCAAGCTGGATCACGGAAGCATGGGCTTCGTGGCGAGCAGCCACTTCTGCACCTGGTCCATCACCGATGGTGTATTGATGGTGGAACACCCGGGCATCCATCTGCCCGACAGTGCATCCGACGAAGCCGGCAGCCAGGGTTTCGTGAGCTTCACCCTGCGCCCCGACCTCGACATGCTCGCGGTGCCGGAGGACACCATCATCAATCTGGCCTACATCTTCTTCGACTTCAACGCACCCATCGTGACCCCGCCAGCGGTCTTCACCTATGCGACGTTCGGACCGGTATCGGAGGTCGATCGCCCTGCCTTCGGCATCCATCCGAATCCGACAAGCGACCGGTTCTTCCTCACCCGCGCACCACCCGGCGATGCACCGATCGACTACCGTCTTTTCGATCCGCTCGGACGACCGGTGCTGCAAGGGCGGCAGCAGGCCGGCTCGGCCATCGATGTGGAAGGATTACCGCCAGGCCTCTACCTCCTGCAGCTGGGCAGCCGGGGGGAGAGTGCGTTGTTGCGCGTGGTCAAACGTTGAGCGGTCGCTCAGCCGATGGCCTTCACCAAACGGTCCGTGATGTCGGCGATGGAGCCCATGCCGTCGATCCCGGTGAACTTGCCCTGCTTGGTGTAGTATTCCTTCAGCGGAGCGGTCTTGGCTTCGTACTCCTGGATGCGTTTGCCGATCACCACCTCGTCCTGGTCGTCCGCACGGCCACTGGTGGCGCCACGGCCCAGCAGGCGCTTGATCAGCTCCGCCTCCGACACTTCCAGCGCCAGCATGCGGGTGATCGATTGGCCCTTGCTGTAGAGCAGATCGTCCAACGCTTGGGCCTGTGCATGCGTGCGGGGGAAGCCGTCGAAGATGAACCCCTTGGCGGTGTTGTGTGCGTCCAGCTTGTTGCGGATCATGCCGATGACCACTTCGTCCGGGACCAGCTTGCCTTCGTCCATCAGCTCCTTGGCCTTCAGCCCGAGGGGCGTTTCATCCTTGATCTCGGCGCGGAGCAGGTCCCCGGTGCTGAGGTGCACCAGTCCGTAGTGGTCGATGAGGAATTGGCTCTGCGTACCCTTGCCCGCACCGGGAGGACCGAAGAGGACGATGTTCAGTTTCTTGCTCATTGTGCCGCGTTGATGATGCGGTGGATGCCGGGCAGGTTGCGCCCCAGCCCGTCATGGTCCAGGCCCGAACCCACCACGAAGGCGTTGGGGATCGAGAGGGCCACATGGTCCACCGCTATGTTCTTCCTGTAGGCGTCCGGTTTGAAGAGCATCGTGGCCACGGCGACGCTCGCCGGGTGGTGCTCCTTCAGGGCCGCCATGATATGCTCCAAGGTGTTGCCCGTGTCCACGATGTCCTCCACCACCACCACATGCCGGCCCTCCAGGCGTTGCGACAGGCCGATCAGCTGCGTCACTTCGCCGCTGCTCGTGGTGCCGTGGTAGCTGGCCACCTTCACGAACGAGATCTCGCACTCGATGCGCAGGCGTTTCAACAGTTCGGAGGCGAAGAAATAGGCCCCGTTCAATACACCGATGAAGAGGGGGCGGCGGCCGTCATAGGCCTTCTCGATCGTGGCCGCCACCGCGCTGATCGCCGCAGCCAACTCCCCCTCACTGATGTAAGGTTCGAACGTGGCGTTGTGCAGGGTGACACGCGACATGGAGGGGGCCGAAGGTAGGGATCGGAGCAAATGCACGGTCCCCTGCGCCACTTCGGAAGAGGAGTGGCGAGAGGTGCCGCACTTGCCCGGATCGTCCATCCGCTTACTTTGGACACGATGCTCCGCCCGCTGCTCGCCACCACGATGCTGTGCTGTACCCTGCTCGCCCGGGCCGGCGGCGAACACCTTCCGGCAGGTGCCCGTTTCGCGGGTCTCGGGTACGCGAGCACCACGCTGGTCGACCTCTGGTCCGTGCGCGCCAACCAGGCCGGACTTGCGGGTCTGGACAAACCCATCGCCGGAGCCTACTACCAACAACATTGGCTGGCCACCGACCTGTCCATGCAAGGATTGGCCTTCGCGCTGCCCGTGGGCAAGGGCTGCTTCGCGGCCAGCGCGCACTCCTTCGGGGGCGACCTCTACACCGAAAGACAGGTGGGCCTGGCCTATGCGATGAACTTCGGCGAAGGCTTGCGTGCCGGGGTGCAGATCGACCACTTGGCGCTGCAGTTCGGGGAAGGATACGGTTCGCGCAGCGCGATGACCGTGGAGCTGGGCGTGCAGGCCCGCCTCTCGAAAGCGTTGTGGATCGGCGCCCATCTCTACAACCCCAACCAAGCCTCGCTCGGCGGACCTTACGACGAGAAGGCGCCCACCGAACTGCGCCTCGGCCTGGGCTACACCTTCAACGAGAACGTGCTGCTCACCGGTGAAGTGGAGAAGGACATCGACCGGCCGGAGCGGTATCGCGTCGGCGTGGAATACCGCCCCTCCCCCGCCCTCTTCCTGCGCACCGGCGTGAGCACAGGTCCCACCCAGGCGCACTTCGGTGCCGGCTTCCGGGTGAAACGGCTCGACATCGACCTGGCCGCCGCCGTCCGCTCCCAGTTGGGCCTCACCCCGATGGTGAACCTCAACTACCGCTTCGGATGAGGTCCCTCCTGCTGCTGTCGATGGTCCTCGGGGCCGTTGCTGCACAAGCCCAACGGCAGGTGGCCCCTGAGCTGCGCGACCTGATCGAGCAGCGCATCGAAGCCATCGCCGAACAGCTGGGCGACGACAGCGGCGTGGACCTCACCGCCATCAGCGAACAACTGACGGACCGGCTCTCCAGCCCCATCGACCTCAACCACACCACACCCGAGGAGCTGGCCTCCCTGTACCTGCTGGAAGACCCGCAGATCGCGGCCATCTTCGATCATCGCCAGCGGTTCGGACCCTTCCTCAGCCTTTATGAACTGCAGACCATCGACGGGCTCGACCTGCGCACGCTCGAGTTGGTGCGGCCTTTCCTCACCGTGCGTGAGCGGCCCCTGGACTCCCGCGCTTCCTTGAAGGAGATCCTGAAGAACGGCAGGCACGAATGGACCACACGCACCCAGATCAACATCGAACAACGCAAGGGTTTCCTCGGAGCTCCCGGTGGCGATCCCTTCGGCGTGGCCTACACCGATCCCGATGGCGATGCCCTTCCCGACATCGATGATGCACAGGTGCTGGACTCCTTGCGCGACAACAGCAAGGTCTACCTCGGCAGCCCGTGGAAGATCTATTCGCGTTACCGGTTCCGGTACCGGCAGAACGTCAGCTTCGGCATCACGGCGGAGAAGGATGAAGGCGAAGAGTTCTTCCGGGGCACGCAGAAGCAGGGCTTCGACTTCCATTCCGCACACCTCTTCGTGCGGGGACTGGGACGGGTGAAGGCCGTGGCCTTGGGCGATTTCCAGGCCCAGTTCGGACAGGGCCTTGTGTTCTGGAGCGGGCTGGCCTTCTCCAACAAATCGGCCTACACGCTCAACATCAAGCGCAATGCACAAGGTCTTTCGCCCTATGCCAGCGTGAACGAGAACCTGTTCCTGCGCGGTGGTGGCGCCACCATCGAACTCACCGAGCACTGGGATGCCACCGTTTTCGCGAGCAGCAAGGGACTGGATGCGAACATCTCCGCAGCGCCCCAACCCTCCGACACCAATGGGGTGTTCACCGACGCCGAGCTGGCGATCAGTTCGTTCCAGGAGGACGGCTTCCACCGAACGCCCAATGAGCTCCTGAAGAAGGATGCGGTGCGCGAGAACATCCAAGGCGGTCATCTGCGCTACCGCCGCGCACGTTGGAGCATCGGGGCCACAGCCGCCCACGTCGCCTACGACCGCACGCTGACGCGCAACCTGAAGCCGTACAACCAGTTCGAGTTCCAAGGCCGGGAGAACACCACGATGGGTGTGGATTGGAACGTCGCCTCACGCAACATCACGTGGTTCGGCGAAGGGGCGCGCAGCGCGAACGGTGGCCTTGCGGCATTGACCGGCCTGCTCGTGGCACTGGACAAACGCCTCTCGTTGAGCCTGCTCTACCGCGACTATCAGCGCGACTTCCAAGGCACGCACAGTGTCGCTTTCGCGGAAGGCACCAACCCTTGGAACGAACGGGGCCTCTTCACGGGTCTCGAGATCCGGCCCGACCGCAAGTGGACCATCAACGCATACATGGACCAGTTCCGATTCCCATGGCTGCGCTACCAGACGGATGCGACCAGCCAAGGCCATGACCTGCTCGGGCAGATCACCTGGACACCGGACAAACGCACACAGCTGTATTTCCGCGCCCGCCGACAACAACGCCAACGCAACACCGCCTTGGGTGACAACGGTATCGATGCCTTGGTGGACCTGGAGCAGACCAACTTCCGGTTCAATGCCAGCTATCGCGTGAGCGAAAGCGTGACCCTGCGCAGCCGCATGGAACGGGTGGAATTCCAGCGCGGCGATCAACCGCAGGAGAACGGCTTCCTCCTCTACCAGGACCTGATGTACCGGCCGCTCATGAGCGAATGGGAACTGACCGGCCGCGTGGCCCTTTTCAGTTCCGACACCTACAATGCGCGCATCTATGCCTACGAGAACGACATCATCGGGGTGTTCAGCATACCCCCCTACTACGGACGGGGCATGCGCTATTACGCCATGGTGCGCTACACACCGCTGCGCGGTCTTGATCTCTGGGTGCGTTACGGAGCTTGGCTCTTCAACGACCAGCAGGCGATCGGCAGCGGGTTACAGGAGATCAGCGGCGACCGGCGCAGCGACCTGAAGGTGCAGGTGCGTCTTCAGTTCTGAGCCGGATCGTGCACCTCCTCGATGCGCGTATCCTCGTGCGGTACATCCTCACGCGCGGCGGCGTAGATCACCGCTGCGATGATGGAGCACACGATGAGCAGGATGAAGATGATCCCGAGCATACCGCGCGCCGCGGTGCTATCGGTGCTCTTCACATGACCGTCCTCGACGGTACGGTCCTCCTTGGGTATGTTCTCTTGGTCGGACATGACGTGGCGGTTTTAGGGTAGCGATGGTGCTAGCCTTGGGTTCCGGGCGGCTGGGGATCGGCGGGGTGGATGCGCGTAGGCTCCGGTGGCTTCCCGGGCGTTCCCGGTCTTTCCTCCGGCGTTTCCGAAGGTGTTCCGGGCACGGTGGGGCGCTGGGGTTGGGGAGGGACCTGCGCCGGGCGTTCGGGCTCCTGAGGAGGAAGCTTGAACGGTTCCGGTGTGTCGGGCCCACCCATGGCCATGGGCCATTGCATGGTGTGCTTTCGGAGGTCGGGTGTGCTTCGCATGGTTCCTGGGTTGCCCTTCCTCCTCAGCCGATCCGATGCCGCGAGCCGGCGGACCGTTCCTTCAAGCGGGAAAGGGCATGCAGGGCACAAGAAGTGCGGGCCGCCTTTCCCCGGAACGGGGAAGACCTACCCGGTGGGCGACCCATCCTTTTCCGAAGCCAACGGAGCCAGTTGAAGGAAGGGAGGTTGGCGACCCTCCGGGACGGCCAACACCTGTCGGCCACGACCATCGTTGAGATCGTACTGCAGTTCGATGAAGCGCTGCCGCTCGTGGCAATAGATGGCATAGAAGGCAGGCAAAGGACCTCGCCGGATCAGCACTGTGGAGCGCGTGAAGTACTTCGGTCGCCGAGGCACTTGCCGCGCAACGGATACCAATGCCTGCAACAAAAGTTCTTCGGAGAAGGGTGCCTCGGACAGCATGATGGTACTTCTGAGAATGAGAATGCCGCAACAACGTCTTCACGTAGCTCCATTTCCGCAACACGCAGCGTTCCGCAACGTCATGCAACGACCGGAACCCAGTCCGGACGCGGGCTGCGAAGCGCATACAGCACATGGCCGCCACCGACAGGCGTGGAGAACGATACCCGATGGGGAACCGGGATCCGCAACACCGCATGTCCACGACATCACCCGCCATGGGGTGTGCGTTGCACAACCCGGCAGGTCGGCGCCGCACGGATACCGATCGGCATGATCTTCTCCTGTGGTGGGCCATGCCAAAGAACATCCTCCTCGCAGCATTCATGCTGACCACCTTGAGCGTCGTGAACGCCCAAGGTCCATCCTTCGGTCTGAAGGGCGGTCTCAACTTCAGTTCACTCGATGTGGAGAGCGACGACCAGAAAGGACGGCTCGGTTTCAATGCCGGGATCTTCGGCCGGACCGACGCCGAGCAGCCCTTGGGGCTTCAGGTGGAGCTCCTGTATTCCACCAAAGGAAGCAGTGCCGAGTACACCACGTTCTTCGGTCTGGTCGACCAAACGGTGGACTTCAAGCTGAACTATCTCGAGTTGCCGGTGATGCTCGCCTTCCGGCCGGTGGAGATCCTGGACATCCACGTCGGTGGCTACGCCGGATACCTGCTCTCCGCACAGGTGGAGACCTCCGGTGATCTGGGGTCGGGCAGCGAGGACCTGGATGCGGACCATTTCCAGCGGATCGATGCCGGGCTTGTCGTAGGTGCAGGACTGAACCTCGGACCCGCGCAGATCGGCGCACGCTATCTGTACGGCCTGACCGAACTGGCCGACAGCGAAGAAGCCCGTGCCGTTCTCGGAAATGCGAAGAATGCGTGCGTCCAGGCCTACGTGGCTTTCGGGCTCGGCCGATAGTTCACGGGCGCCGTATCCGCAATGGTCATCGTCCTTTCCCCGTTACCATTTTTGCACCCTCCTGCAACCCATGAGCAATACCACCACACCCGTCACCGGCAACGCTCCTACCGGTCCGAAACTGCGGTACTCCGATGCCGAACTCGAGGAGTTCCGCGCCATCATCAACGAGAAGCTCGCCGCCGCGCGATCGGACCATCAACAGATGATCGCCAGCCTCAACCATTCGGACAACAGCGCCGACGACACCTATCGCTCACCGAACTTCATGGAAGAAGGCAGCGATGAACTGCAGCGGGAAGAAACGGCCAGCATGGCGGCCCGGATCGCCAAGTTCATCCAGGACCTCGAGAACGCCTTGTTGCGCATCCATCATAAGACCTATGGGATCTGCCGGGTGACCGGTGAACTGATCCCGGCGGAACGCCTTCGCTTGGTGCCGCATACCACCTTGAGCATGGCGGCGAAGACCGCACCGAGGCCGAAGGACTAGCCCCTTCCGAAAAAAGATCCTGCACCAGCTGCCCAGGGATCGGTCACTCGCCTACATTACCGACAGCGGATCGACAAAATATCCGTCATTCGGAAATGTATGCTTATCAACCCTCGGAGGGCCTGTTGCTGGGTACCGCGCTGGCTGCTTGGTCGAATGCCTTGGATCCCACCAACGCGGATGTGCAATGGTTCCTGCGCAAGTGGGAAGCCCATTTGACCTTGGACGATGGTACCGTTTCGGTCCGGCACATCCATGCCTTGTTCATGCGGCTGAGGCGGGAGTTGGCCGCCCGTATCTCCACCGATCTGGTGGAGCATATGGACCTGCTGATCGAATCCGAGGTGTGGCAGCAAAGGGCACTGGCGCGCTGGCAGTTGTGCACGGGCTATTTCGCCGAGCGCGAACACAGGAAGACCACGGAGGGATCCGCACGAAGGGCAAGGACACACGCTTCGGTGGTCAGTGCTGCGTGAAGTGGGCGGCCACCTCCAGCAACAAGCGTCGGTCGAATGGTTTGGCCAGATACCCGCTCGCGTGGGCCGTGGTGGCCTCCCTGCGCAGTCGGTCGGTATCATGTCCGGAGATGAGGATCACCGGTAGCCCGCAATACCGATCCTGTTCCTTCAGTTCGCGGCAGGCCTCGGCACCATTCGCTTCGTGGAGGTCCACATCCATGAACAGGAGGTGGGGGTCCAAGCGCCTAAGCTCCTCCGGGTCGGGCGGAGTACTCCGCGTTTCCACGCGATAGCCTTCGCGCTCCAGGATATGTCG
>DASWWQ010000041.1:0-15999 GCA_036405935.1 Flavobacteriales bacterium | reverse complement strand
CTTCCACGGAAGAAGCAGCACGTACAGTGCGGCCACCGCGCGGTTCACGGACAACCTCTCCCTCACCGGTGTGGTGTACTACCAGCCCAAGCTCTTCGACGCCACGGACCATCGGGTGATGATCGAGGCCGGGCTACAGGTGTTGGCCACCAAACGGCTGACCTATGAAAGCCGCCTGAACCTGTTGAAGGACACCGAGCAACCTCCGGGCATCCCCAACCTGAGCTACACTTGGCAGAACATGTTCGGCTACCGGTTCTGAGCTCGGGGAATGCGAACGTCGGATCGTACCGAAAGGCCAATGTGCGGGGGATCGGGGCCGGAAGCTGGCGCAACCGGGCGGGAGCCCTTTCTTTGCACTGTCCGAACACGTATGGGAGCCACGATCAAAGCCATCACCACCTCCGAGGGCGTACCGCCCTTCGCCTTCAGCGAGTCCGCCTTGGCCGAGTGCCGCGAGATCATCGCCCGCTATCCCGAAGGCCGGAGCAAGAGCGCACTGTTGCCGATCCTGCATATCGCACAAGCGGAGAACGACGGTTGGCTCAGCGTGAACGCGATGGACGCCGTGGCCCAGGTGCTCGGCCTGCAGCACATCGAAGTGTACGAGGTGGCCAGCTTCTACAGCATGTACAACCTGCGCCCGGTGGGGAAACATCTGTTGGAGGTTTGCCAGACCACCCCCTGCATCCTGCGCGGCAGCGACGATATCGTGGCCCATATCGGGAAGAAGCTCGGCATCCATCCCGGCGAGACCACCAAGGACGGCCTCTTCACCCTGAAGACCGTGGAATGCCTGGGCAGCTGCGGCACCGCGCCGATGCTGCAGTGCGGAGCCAAGTTCCACGAGGACCTGACACCCGAGAAGGTGGATGCCTTGATCGAACAACTGCGCTCGGAGACGAAGCGTAACAACTATACCGATCGCTGATGGGCCGCAAACTGCTCCTGGAACACGACGACAAGCCCGGCATCCAAGGGCTGGAGGTCTACCGTGCGCATGGCGGCTACCGCAGCGTGGAGAAGGCGCTGCGGACCATGACGCCCGACGCCATCACCGAGGAGGTGAAGAAGAGCGGGCTGCGCGGTCGCGGTGGTGCGGGCTTCCCCACGGGCATGAAGTGGAGCTTCCTGGCGAAGCCCGAAGGCGTGCCTCGCCACCTGGTGGTGAACGCGGACGAGAGCGAGCCCGGCACCTTCAAGGACCGCTACCTGATGGAGCGGATCCCGCACATCCTGATCGAGGGCATGATCCTCAGCAGCTTCGCGCTGGGGGCCAACACGAGCTACATCTACATCCGGGGCGAGTACTTCTACGTGAGCCGCATCCTGGAGAAGGCCATCGCCGAAGCGCGCGCCGCCGGCTGGCTGGGCAGGAACATCCTGGGCACCGGCTACGATCTGGAGATATACGTCCAGGTCGGTGCCGGCGCCTATATCTGCGGGGAGGAAACGGCCCTGCTGGAAAGCCTCGAAGGCAAGCGCGGCAATCCCCGGATCAAGCCCCCTTTCCCCGCAGTGAAGGGACTGTACGACCGTCCGACGGTGGTGAACAACGTGGAAACGATCGCGGCCGTGGTGCCCATCGTGAACGACGGTGGCGAGGAGTACGCCAAGATCGGCATCGGCAAGAGCACCGGTACCAAGCTCATCAGTGCGGGCGGCAACATCAACAAGCCGGGCGTGTACGAGATCGAGCTCGGCGTATCGGTGGAGGACTTCGTGATGAGCGATGAGTGGTGCGGCGGCATCAGCGGCGGCCGCAAGTTGAAGGCCTGCGTGCCCGGCGGATCATCGGTGCCCATCCTGCCCGCTGAACTGCTGTTCAGGACGGCGAAGTACGAACAACGCCTGATGACCTATGAGAGCCTGAGCGACGGCGGCTTCCAGACGGGAAGCATGCTGGGCTCGGGCGGCTTCTACGTTTACAACGACGCGCAGTGCATCGTGCGGAGCACGTGGGCCCACGCCCGCTTCTACCACCACGAGAGCTGCGGCCAATGCAGTCCGTGCCGCGAAGGCACCGGATGGATGGAGAAACTGCTGCACCGCTTGGAGCACGGTCATGGTCGCATGGATGACATCGATCTGCTGTGGGACATCCAACGGCGCATCGAAGGCAACACGATCTGCCCGCTCGGTGATGCGGCTGCCTGGCCCGTGGCCGCAGCCATCCGGCATTTCCGCGATGAGTTCGAGTACCACGCGAAGCACCCCACGAAAGTGCGCGACCCCAAGCACTTCGAGAAGGAGCCGATGGTGCGGGTGACGCGCGCGGAGATGGCCTGAAGCCTGGAGTTCTTTTACCGCAGAGGCGCGGAGGCGCAGAGCCGCTCAGAGTAGGGCTTGAGGTCCATTACCGAAGGACGCAACGGAATTCCTCTCCGTGCCTCGGTGTGGGACTTGTCCTATGCGGCTTTCGTCCGCAGCCAGGTGCCCAAGCGGTAGCTCAGGTCGAGGAAGAGCACCTTGGGATTGGCGTTGCGCTCGAGGTGTCCGTGGGCCGTTTCCAGTTCCTTGCGGATGCCGTCGGCGTTACGTTCGTTCAGCAGCGCGCTGAACTTGTCCACGAACTCCTGCTCCTGCCCGATGGTGCTGACCAGTTGCGGCACCTGCTGCCATTGCAGTACGCACTGCCGGATCAGGTAGAGGGCGTAGCGCATGAAGGTCTTCTGGCGTTCGCGGCCCATCTTGGCGAAGTGCTCGGCGAACTCCACGGTGTCGGCCACCTTGTTCGCATAACAGCCGCGGAGCCAGTCGCGGAAGAAGATGAACATCTCGTCCTCGCTCTGGCCGGCCATCTCCACGGCCTCCAACAGGTCACCCTCGCTCCGCCCCGCGATGGCGCGGGCATCCTCGAGCTCCAGATCCGGGAAGCGGGAGCGCAGCGCCTCCACCACCCCACCGGGATCGAGCGCCGGCACCTTCACCAGCTGCACGCGGCTGAGGATGGTGGGCAGCATCTGCTCGTTGTTGTGCCCCACGAGCAGGAAGGCCGTCATCGGCTCGGGCTCCTCGAGGATCTTCAGCAGCTTGTTGGCGGCATCGGGCGCGAGGAACTCGGGCAGCCAGATCAACATCACCTTCCATCCGCCCTGATAGGCCTTGAGGTTCAGCTTGCGCGCGATCTCGGCGGCGATGTCCACCCCCATGCGTAGCTGCTTGTTCTCCCCGTCCAAGGCTTCACGCCAACGTTCGGCATCGAGGTAGGGCTCCTGCAGCACCGCCTCACGCCATTCGGGCAGGAAGGGCTCGCAGGTCTTGGCCTTCTCGGAAAGGAAGATCGGGAAGGTGAGGTGCAGGTCGGGATGGGCCAATTTGGCCACCATCAGGCAGCTGCTGCAGACGCCGCAGCTGTCGCCCGCCTGCTGGTCCTGGCAGAGCAGATAACGCGCATAGGCGAAGGCCAACGGAAGCGTGCCGCTGCCGCGCGGTCCCAGGAAGAACTGCGCATGCGGCACACGGCCCTCGCGCACATTGTTGATGAGGCGGGCCTTCAGCGCGGCATGGCCGATGATGCGATCGAACTGCACACAGCAAAGAAAAGCCATGTGTCCATGCGGCCATGTGTCCATGAGCACATGGTCGCATGGACACATGGTTGCCGCTTCCCGCTCGCTACTTTCGCGCCATGCTGACGATGGACACCTTCGATTTCAAAGGCCGCAAGGCGCTGGTACGTGTGGACCTGAACGTGCCGATGGACGCCGCCTTCAACGTGACCGACGACAACCGGACGAAGGCCATCGTGCCCACGGTGAAGAAGATCCTGTCCGACGGCGGCAGCGTGATCCTGATGAGCCACCTGGGCCGCCCCAAGGGCAAGGTGAACCCTGCGATGAGCCTGAAGCCCGTGGCCGAGCACCTGAAAGGCCTGCTGGAGGTCCCGGTGCAGTTCGCCACGGACTGCGTGGGCCCCGATGCCAAGGCCAAGGCCGCGGCCTTGAAGCCCGGCGAGGTGCTGCTGTTGGAGAACCTGCGCTTCCACCCCGAGGAGGAGGCGGGCGACCAGGCCTTCAGCAAGTCCCTCTCCGAGCTCGGTGATGTTTACGTGAACGACGCCTTCGGTACCGCGCACCGGGCGCATGCCAGCACCACCATCGTGGCCGAATTCTTCCCCGAGGACAAGCTCTTCGGTTACCTGATCGAGGCCGAGCTCACCAGCGTGGGCAAGGTGCTGAAGGACCCGCAGCGTCCGCTCTGCGCCATCGTGGGCGGCGCCAAGGTCAGCAGCAAGATCGAGGTGTTGCGCAACCTGCTGGACAAGTGCGATGAGGTGATCATCGGTGGGGGCATGGCCTTCACCTTCATCAAGGCACAAGGCGGACAGGTCGGATCCTCGCTGGTGGAGGACGACCACATCGACACCGCGCTGGAGATCCTGCAGAACGCGCAGGACAAGAACGTGCAGCTGCACATCCCCACCGATGCGGTGGTGGCCGATGCCTTCGCGGACAACGCCAACACCGACCTCTGCCCCGCCAACGCCATCCCCGACGGATGGATGGGGCTGGACATCGGCCCCGAGACCATCCGCACCTTCAGCGATGCCGTGAAGCGCAGCCGCACGATCCTTTGGAACGGCCCGATGGGCGTGTTCGAAATGCCGAGCTTCCAGAAGGGTACCGTGGCCCTGGCCAATGCCGTGGCCGAAGCCACCAAGTACGGCGCGTTCAGCCTGGTGGGCGGTGGCGACAGTGTGGCGGCGGTGAACCAGTTCGGCTTGGCCGACCGCATCAGTTATGTGAGCACCGGTGGTGGCGCCATGCTGGAATACCTCGAAGGCAAGGTGCTTCCCGGCATCAAGGCGATCGAGGGCTGATCAGCGGGTCGCCGGCATCCTGCCGGTGCATGGACATGAGCAGGAACACCTTCGTGGACCGCACCTTCACCGCAGGTGAGCTTCAACCTGAGCAGTTACGCCAGGCCGAGTTCGAGCATTGCACCTTTCGACAGTGCAACTGGATGGGGGCCGATCTCAGCAACGCACGTTTCACGGATTGTGTCTTCGAGCATTGCGACCTCAGCAACGTGAAGGTGGGCGGTACCGGTTTCCGCAGTGTGCGGTTCAAGGGCTGCAAACTGCTGGGCGTGCCCTTCGACCACTGCAACACCTTCCTGCTGGCGATGGCGTTCGAGGAATGCCGCTTGGACTATGCCGTGTTCCGTTCGCTGGCGTTGAAGGCCACACGCTTCATCGGTTGCCACCTGCGCGAAGTGGATCTCTCCGGCGCCGACCTCAGCAAGAGCGACTTCAGTGGGTCCGATCTCTCCGGTGCGATCTTCGACGGAACGGTGCTCACGGATGCCGACCTGCGGGATGCGCACCACTTCAACATCGACCCGGAGCGCAATCGCATCAAGGGTGCGATCCTCGCGGTGCACGGGCTCCCGGGGCTTCTCCTGAAATACGGGATCCGGGTGGAGGACTGAGCGCCGATCACGGCGTGGTGCGCAGACTGTCCGCCGGCACCCGTTCGGGCTCCAGCGGTTCCTGACCCTTCACCGCCTCCCATGCACTGCGCATCCATTTGGTTTCGCCCAAGGCGGGAACGAGCGCGGGCGCGAACGAGCGAAGGGGCGCGTAGATGCGGGATTCATTCCGGGTCCGGCGATCGGGGATGGCACGGTCGGCGCTATTGGCCCATGCGATGTTGAGCAGCACACTGAGCATGAACGCACTACGGACCATGCCGAACAGGGTACCGGCGATCTTATTGGCCAGGCCCAGTTGCGCGAGGTCCAGCGCGGCGGTGATGGCGCGTCCCAGCAGATTCACCGCGAGCAGCACCCCGAGGAACGTAACGATGAAGGACAGCACCTCCTGGTCGGCATCCAGTCCGATCCACACCGCGACCTTGTTGTTGAAATGCACCGCGGCCCACAGGCCCGATACCAGCCCCACCAAGGCGCATACCTCCACCACCGCTCCGCGCATGAAACCACGCACGGCAGCGAAGGCCACCAAGGCAAGCAGGACCAGGTCCAGCCAATTGAGTCCGAGCGCCTCCATGCGAAGGGCGGTGAAAGTAGTTCCTTTGCGCCCTCTTCACCGGCACCCATGGACCTGGCATTCGATAAACGCTGGCGCGATCTGCTGGAGGTGCTCTCCAAGCGCTTCGATGCTCCGCTCGACCTCAATGCGGTGATCTTCCTGATCGGCGTACAGGAGCTGGGGCAGCATGCCCGCAATTTCAAGAAGGACGAAAAGGTGAACCTGATGCACGTCGGCGTCTGCGTGCTCCTGCTGCCTTACGGATACTACAAGGAACTGGGACGTGATGCCGAAGGATGGCCCCACTTCGAGCGGGTGCAGGACCTGCCCCTATTGGGTTCGAAGGAACAGGAGCGCCTGATGAAGGAGGCCGTACTGACCTATTTCGATCGCTGAGGGCGACCTTACTCCACGGGCAGCACGGTCACCGTTTCCTCGTTCATCTGCTCCTCTTCGATGCGGATGATGCCTTCACCGGTCAAGGTGTCGAAGGTGGCCAGGATGTCCAGCACGGCGAAGCCGGCCTGTCCCTGCTTGTAGAACTCGGAATAGTCGAAGGTGATCCGGCCACCCCCATCGGTGATACCCTCCTTGTTCAAGCGGGAGAAATCGCTGGCCTGGGGGATCTCCGGATCGGCATAGAGCTTCACGTAGGCGCCTGCCACGGGTGCTCCGACCCCGTTGAGCACGAGGATGGTCGCCTTGGTGTCCTTCTCCTTCTTGCATCCGGAAAGGCCTACGGCCAGGCCAAGGAACAGGCAGGAAGCGACGATCGCAGAGCGGGCCATGGGAAAGCGTGTTGGTTACTTTTGCGGCCCTGCCGGGATGGTGGGGCTTGGAAAGGAAGCAAAAATAACCGATCCCCCGATGTCCGCGCAACGCCTGATGGCCCTTGGCCTGACCATCCTTGGGCTCCATGGGGGCCGGTTGCAGGCCCAGGAACAGGCCCGGCAACGTTTAGTGGAGATCAACACCACCGAAGGCCGCATGGTGGTGGCGTTGTACAACGAGACCCCCGCCCATCGCGACCGTTTCCTGCAACTGGTGCAGGCGCACGCCTACGACAGTACCCTGTTCCACCGCGTGGTCCCGGGGTTCATGGTGCAGGGCGGCGACCCGGACAGCCGTCGGGCCGACGATCGCTCCCGGCCTTTGGGCAGCGGGGGACAGACCGACCCGATCGCGGCCGAGATCGACCCTCGCTCCATCCACCGGAAGGGTGCCTTGGCCGCCGCCCGGCAGCCGGATGAGGTGAACCCCGAAAAGCGGGACGGCATCCAGTTCTACCTGGTCCATGGCCGCACCTACCGCCGCTCCGACCTCGAGCGTCTGTTGGAGCGGCGCCGCGCGGCCACCACCGACAGCATCCCCGACTACACGCCCGAGCAGATCGACACCTACTGGAACCTCGGCGGTGCCCCGCATCTGGACGGCGCCTACACGATCTTCGGCGAGGTGGTGGAAGGCCTGGAGGTGCTCGACGCCATCGCCGCCGTACCCTGCGATGGGTACGACCGTCCCCTGACCGATGTACGCATGTGGATGACCTTGTTGCCATGAACCTGACCGAACGCATCGCGGAGCTCGAGACCGCGCTTTCCACCGCCGTAGCCACCACCGCCGAGGAGGTGGAGCAGTTCCGTGTGGCCATGCTGGGCCGGAACGGCCGGGTGACCGCCCTGTTCGAGGAGTTCCGGACGGTGGGGGCCGAGGAGAAGCGCGCCCTGGGCCAGCGCATCAACCAGCTGAAGAACGCCGCACAGGCCCGTTGGGAGGAGCTGAAGGCCGCAACGGCGACGGCCGCGCCCCGCGGCAGCGAGCAGGTCAACGACCCTACGCGCCAGGCCCTGTCCGATCGCACCGGAAGCCTCCACCCCATCAGCATCGTCCGGCAGCGCATCGTCGAGGTGTTCTCGGGCATCGGCTTCACCGTGAGCACGGGGCCGGAAGTGGAGGACGACCACCACAACTTCAGCGCGCTCAATTTCCCGCCCGATCATCCGGCGCGCGACATGCAGGACACCTTCTTCGTGGACCTCGGCACCGACCTGGCCCTGCGCACGCACACCAGCAGCGTGCAGGTGCGGGTGATGGAGAACAGCAGGCCGCCGATCCGCACCATCTCGCCGGGGCGCGTGTACCGCAACGAGGCGATCAGCGCGCGGGCGCACTGCATGTTCCACCAGGTCGAGGGACTTTACGTGGACAAGGGCGTCAGCTTCGCGGAACTGAAGGGCACGTTGGACCACTTCGTGAAGACCATGTTCGGTGCCGATGTCCGGATCCGGCTACGACCGAGCTATTTCCCCTTCACCGAACCCAGCGCCGAGGTGGACATGAGCTGCACGGTCTGCGGTGGTGCGGGCTGCAACCTCTGCAAGCACACGGGCTGGGTGGAGATCATGGGCTGCGGCATGGTGGACCCCGCCGTGCTGGGCAATTGCGGCATCGATGCGGAGGTGTACAGCGGTTTCGCCTTCGGCATGGGCGTGGAACGCATCGCCCAGCTGATCTACCGCGTGCCCGACCTGCGTCTCTATTGGGAGAACGACGTGCGCTTCCTTGAGCAGTTCAACGACGGCGCCTTCCGCGCCTGAGCCTCCCACCATTCCGGCGGATGACCACCGACGTCTGCATCCTCGGTGCCGGTCCCGGAGGGAGTTCCGCAGCGATCGCCTTGGCGAAGCAGGGTGTGCGTGCCACGCTGATCGACAAGGCCGTGTTCCCCCGCGACAAGGTCTGTGGTGATGCCTTGAGCGGCAAAGTGATGCGCTCCCTCGAACGCCTGGATCCCGCCTTGGCCATGGTCTTGCGTAAGGATGCCCGGCAGCTGCCGAGCTGGGGCGTCACCTTCACCGCACCCAACCGGCGATCATTACGTGTGCCCTTCACCCGGGAGACCGGCCAAGGGCAAGCACCGGGTGCGATCATGCCCCGGTTGGACTTCGATGCCCTGCTCTTCGAGCGCGCCAAGGCCGCTCCCGGCATCACCACGCTGCAAGGAACAACGGCGAAGAAGTCCACGCGGAATGCTGATGGATGGTCGATCGAGTTGACGCGGACCGATGGTTCAAGGAGCGTGTTGCAATGCCGCTTGCTGATCGCGGCCGACGGGGCCAACTCACCTTTCGCCCGCCATGTGGCCGGGTTGTCGATGGAACCGCAGCACCATTGTGCCGGCGTACGCGCCTACTACACCGGGGTCACCGGACTCGATCCCGAAGGCTTCATCGAGCTGATCTTCCTGAAGGAACTGTTGCCGGGTTACCTGTGGATCTTCCCCTTGCCCGATGGTCGCGCCAACGTGGGCCTCGGCATGCGCAGTGATGTGGTGAAGAGGCGCCGCATGGACCTGAAGGCCGAGATGGCGCGATTGCTGAACGAACATCCCGATCTGAAGGAGCGCTTCGCGAACGCGCGCATCGAAGGCGGGATCCAGGGCATGGGACTTCCGCTGGGCAGCAAGCGCCGGGCGTTGAGCGGCGCGGGCTATCTCCTGGTCGGCGACGCGGGCCATCTGATCGACCCGTTCACCGGCGAGGGGATCAGCCATGCCATGATCAGCGGTGTGCATGCAGCGGAGGTGGCGGCGGATGCCTTGCGCCGGAACGACCTCTCGGCTTCGGCCCTTCGCGCCTACGATCAACGCGTGTGGAAAAGGCTCGGCAAGGAACTCTCGACGAGCACCACACTGCAACGCTTGGCGCAACGGCCCTGGCTCTTCGATCTGGTGGTGAACAAGGCCACGCGCAATCCGATGCTCGCCGATACGATCAGCTGCATGTTCAACGACCTCGACCTGCGCGAGCGGTTGCGTAAGCCCTCCTTCTACTTCAAGCTGTTGTTCGGCTGATCAGGCTGCGAGGATGAAGTCCTCTCCTTCCACCAGTCCACGGGAGGAAAGGAAGGCCGCGATGCGCCCACCCGTGCCGCGTTGGGAAATGAACGAGACCACCATGGCCTGGCCCGCTCCGGGAAGTTCCGTGTGCGGGATGAAGGCCCGGCCCGGCACGGCCTTCCCGCTTACATCCGTGAAGGCTTGGATCGGCACGCCGTGCTCGGTCAACAATCGCGCACGTTCCTGGCATAGGGCACTGGTCCCGGCGATGATCACCGGTCGCGAACCGGCATACTTCCGCTGGATCCATGCGGCGATCCACTTCGTCTTCGTGGTGAAGAAGGCCTCCGCACTGTAGTTGGCGTGCGTGCGGCTCAGCCGTTGCGGATGATCGGTCCAGGTGAGCAGGGGCTCGGGCAGCTTCGCGAAGCGCACACCGGCATGCATCCAACGCAACCAGAGCTCATGGTCCTCGGGCACGGGACCGGTATCGTAACCGCCATGCCGTTCCACCAGTTCGCGACGGAACAGCACCGTGGGATGCGCCAATGGAGCGTCCACGAAACGCTTCACGTAATGTTGGTGCGGTGTGAGCAACTCGTTCTGCCACTGCACGAAGGCCTGCATGCCCCGGCTTTCGTTCATGGTCGACGTGAAACGCGTGGCCGTACCAAGCACACCGATCTCCGGATGCGCCTCGAGGTATTCGACCTGTTGCTGGAGTCGTTCGGGGTGGGCAATGTCGTCCGCATCCATACGCGCGATGTAGCGACCCTGCGCTTCCGCGAGGCCGGTGTTCAGCGCGAAGGCGATGCCCTTGCGGGGTTCATCCAGAACGCGGATGCGAACATCGCGCCGGGCCTGTTCATGGGCGATGAGCGTGCTTCCATCGGTGGAGGCGTTGTCGATCAGGAACAACTCCCAAGCGGAGAAGCGCTGTGCGACGATGCTGTCGATGGCTGCGCGCAAGGTGGTCTCCGCATCAAGGAAAGGCAGCAGGATGGAAACCGGCAGGGAGGACATCGCGGTCAATTGCTCAACCCCAACTTCTCCTTGAGCACGGCCGCTTTCTTCTCCCCCACTTCCTGCACCAGGTCGACGTAGAGCGCTTCGGTGATGCCCTTGATGCTGCCGAAGCGTTTCAGCAGTTTGCGGGACGTACCCGGACCGATGCCGGGGATGTCCTCCAGCGCGGTGCGCACGGTGCGTTTGCCGCGACGCAGCCGGTGGTGCGTGATTCCGAAGCGGTGCGCCTCGTTCCGCATGTGCTGGATCACCTTCAGCGTCTGGCTGCGCTTGTCGATGTGCAGCGGCACGGGGTCATCGGGGAAGTAGAGCTCCTCCAACTGTTTCGCGATGCCGATCAGGGCGATCCGTCCGCGCAGGCCGAGGCGTTCGAAGACGTTCATCGCCGCGCTGAGCTGGCCCTTGCCGCCATCGATCACCACCAGCTGCGGCAGGGGTTCGTCCTCGGTGAGCAAGCGGGCGTAGCGGCGCTCCACGGCCTCCTCCATGCTGGCGAAGTCGTTCGGCCCTTCCACCGTGCGGATGTTGAAGTGGCGGTAGTCCTTCTTGCTGGGCTTGCCGTCCTTGAACACCACACAGGCGCTCACGGGATCGGTGCCCTGGGTGTTGCTGTTGTCGAAGCACTCGATGTGGCGGGGCGGCTCGCTGAGGCGGAGGTCCTGCTGCATCTGTTGCATCAGGCGATCCGTGGCGGCCTCGGGATCCACCAGCGACTCCTGCTTGCGGCGGTCGAGCATGAAGTAGGTCGCGTTCTTCTCGCAGAGCTCCAGCAGCTTCTTCTTATCGCCCCGCTGCGGCACGGTGAAGACCACGTCGGGCATCTCGATGCCGGGTTCGAAGGGCACGATGGCCTCGGGCGCGTTGCTGCGGTAACGCTGACGCAGCTCGGCAATGGCCATCTGCAGCACATCCTCGGGCGTCTCCTCGATGGGGCGTTTCAGCTCGATGGTGATGCCGTGCACGATGGCGCCGTCGATCACCCGCATGTAGTTGACGAAGGTGCTGTCGGTATCCCCGGCGGTGCCGAAGACGTCCACATCCCCCACATCGGGATTCACCACCGTGCTGCGGGCCTGGTACTGTTCCAGCCGTTCGATCTTCTGGCGGAACTCCTCCGCCTTCTCGAACTCCAGTTGCTCCGCGTGCGTCTGCATCCCTTCCTTCAGCACGTTCAGCACACCGCGGATCCGCCCCTTCACGATCTGGCGCACAGCGGTGATCTGCGCATCGTACTCGGCCTCCGTCTGCAACCCTTCGCACGGGGCCTTGCAGTTGCCGATGTGGTACTCGAGGCAGCGCTTGTACCTGCCCTTGGCGATGTTCGCCGGCGTGAGGTCGTAGTTGCAGGTGCGCAGCTTGTACAACTGGTGGGTCAGACCGAGCAGCGTCTTCATGGTGCGCACGCTGGCGAAGGGTCCGAAGTACTCGGCACCGTCGTCGATCGGGTTGCGCATGGCCTGCACCCGGGGGAAGTGCTCGTTGTGGATGCGGATCCACGGGAAGCTCTTGTCGTCGCGCAGGCGGATGTTGTAGCGCGGCTGGTGCTCCTTGATCAGCGAGTTCTCCAGCAGCAGGGCCTCGAAATCACTGCCCACCACGATGGTGCGTACGTCCGCGATGCGGCGCACCAGGGCGTTGGTCTTGCCGTCCGCATGTTGCTTGGCGAAGTAGCTGCTGACACGATGGTGGAGGTTCTTCGCCTTGCCCACATAGAGGATGCGCCCATCGCTGTCGAAGAACTGGTAGATGCCCGGTCCATGCGGCAGCAGGCGCACCTTGTCGCGGACGTCCAGACCTTCCATCGGTGCAAAGATGCATGAGGAACGTGTGAGGGGTGACGGATGAAGGGAGAGGTGTGAAGGGTGAAGTATGAAGTGTGAAGGGTGAAGTGGTCGTGCGATACCTTGTGCACCTTCAATCCCCACGCATGCAATTCACCGCCGACCAGATCGCCCAGCTGCTACAGGGCACCGTTGAAGGAGATCCCTCCGCCACCGTGTCCCGGCTCTCCAAGATCGAGGAGGGCGGCGCCGGGTCGCTGTCGTTCCTGGCCAACCCCGCCTATACCACCTACGTGTACGACACCACCGCGAGCGTGGTCATCATCGGCCGCGACTTCCCGCTGGAACGTGCGGTGAAGACCACCCTGGTGCGTGTGGCCGATGCGCAAGGAGCCTTCGCCAAGGTGCTCGAGCTGTACAACACCATCAAGCTCGATAAGAAGGGCATCTCGCCCCAGGCCGTGATCAGCACCGGTGCCACGCATGGTGACGATTGCTACATCGGACCGCTGGCCTTCATCGGCGAGAACGTGAAGCTGGGGCGCAACGTGCGCATCTATCCGCAGAGCTACATCGGCGACAACGTCACCATCGGCGACGGTACCACGGTGTTCGCGGGGGTGAAGATCTATTCGGACTGTGTGATCGGCTCGCGCGTGATCATCCACAGCGGCACGGTGATCGGCAGTGACGGTTTCCGTTTCGCCACGGGCCCCGACGGTGGAGCGAAGATCCCGCAGATCGGCAATGTGGTGATCGAGGATGATGTGGAGATCGGGGCCAACTGCGCCATCGACCGCGCCACGCTCGGCAGCACCATCCTGCGCAAAGGCGTCAAGTTCGACAACCTCATCCACATCGCACACAACGTGGAGGTGGGCGAGAACACCTACTACGCGGCCGGTGGTGTGGTGGCGGGCAGCACCCGGATCGGCAAGAACTGCATGTTCAGCGGGCAGGTGGGCATCATCGGTCACCTGAAGATCGCCGACGGCACCATCATCGCAGCGCAGAGCGGGATCAGCAAGAACACCCGGCCCAACACCACCTACATGGGCTCACCGGGTTTCGAGGTGGACAAGTACCGCAAGAGCTACATCCACTTCCGCAACCTCGACAAGCTGGTGGAACGCGTGGAGGCCTTGGAGAAGAAGGCGCAGTGAGGCGCTGGGGTGTTCAACCGCAGGGACGCAGGGCCGAGGAGCGCGCGGAGGAACGTGCTCCGGGCGTGAAGCGATCTTCGATCCCTCATCCGGGTTGCCGATGAAGGATCGCGTCGTCGCAGGGCCTCCTCGCGATGACGGAAGGGCGTTACGGCAACTGCTCCTGCCGGGTGGCCGTGGGAACCACGCCCCCGACTCCGGAGAGAATGGGATCGCGATCGTTCGCCGCGCCCGTGTATTTCACCACGCCATCCAGGTTGATGTCCTCCGGATAGTAGCCGATGAGGGTGGCCGTGGGCACGGTGCCTCCGATGCGCATCAGCACGGGATCGCGATCGTTCGTCGCCCCGGTGTATTTCAGCACCTGGTCCGCTCGTGCATCACCGGCCCAGAGCACCATGGTGCCACCGAGGTTGCGGCGGCCATCGGTACCCCACGTGGCCACCGCCGGGTCGCGCAGGTCCACACGGGGAACGGCGGTGCCGAAGGCACGCGGGGTCAGCGTCATCGTGCCCAGGTGGTTACGGTGCTTCGCCACCACATGATAGGATCCGCGGGGTGCAGCGAAGAGCAAGGGCCCTTCACCGCCCGGCATCACCACCCGACCGTCCGCCAGCAGGAGTGCAGCGATCTCGTCCACGACCTGGGTGGGATCCACCGTGGACCGCAGTTGCACCTGCACCCAATCCACCACGGCATTGGAGCCGGTACGCAGCAGCACATCCCCATCCAGGGTGGCGCCGAGCAGGTAGGGATCGTTGGCCGGCAGCAAGGCCGAGTTGCGCAGATCGGTCCGCATCACATTGCCGTTCTTCGCTCCCTCGAGCATCATCACCAGGTCCAGCTGCACCTCGCCGTCCTGGTAGTCGAAGATGCCGTCGTTGTCCCGATCCACCCCGGCGCGCACCTTGGTGTTGGGATGCACGATGGTCCACGAGAGCGGTGATCCACCTTGGGCGGAGGTGACCAGTTGGGTGTGGGTCACGGTCTGCGAAGCGAGGTCGCTCTGGTAGTTGTCGCTACCGAGGTAGTAGAAGCCGCGCTGCTCACCGGCGTAGAGGCCCTTCACGATCATCGCGTACTCGCCGGGCTTCTCGTTCACCAGCTGCTTCATGGCGTTGAGCTGGGTGATGCTGCCGATCGCGTTGCCATTGATGGTCTGGCGCAGGCCCACCGCCGGCATGGCATCCTGGGCGGTGTGCACCAGGTCGAAGGCATAGCTCGCGGGACTGTTCACCTGCGTTACGCCACCCGACCAGCTCAACAGCTCGGGTTCATAGTCGCCGAGGTATTGGCCGGTACCACCCTCACTGAACACCGTGGCCATCACCCCATCGGACATCATGCCGAAGCCCGATGTGCATTCGTTGGTGTTGTAGAAGAAGCCGTTCTTGCGATAGACGGAACGCAGGTCGGGCACCATGTCCACGTTGTTCGTCATGTTCACGATGCCGTTGCTCACGTTGGAGCCGTTGCCGAAGAGGTGTCCCCGTCCGCTGCCGGTCTGATGGCAATGCGAGCAGTTGAAGTTGACCGACACGAAGAGGCGTACCCCGGCGGTGGGCACGGTCTGGAACAAGGTGCCCGTGCCCCTCACGCGGTTGGGATTCATACGCTCCGTGGATGCCGCCACGCTGCTCTCGGGCCGATACGTACGGTAGGGATTCGGCACGTACCAGCACGCCGCGAGGAAGTCGGAGAACTCCTGCATGCCGGTGGCGTCCAGCGGTGCATCCGCACCTTGGAGATCGCGGAAGGCATCGGCGAAATCGTGGAACGAAGCGCGGTCACCGCGCCAATGCAGGTTGCCGGTGCCTTTGCCGATGATGTCGATGAGGAACTGGGTCGTCTTCAAGCCCTTCATCGGATGGAAGGACTTGCCGCTGACGGTCTGCATGCTGCCCGCCGGATTACCGAGATCCCAGGCCAAGCGGTCCCACCGGCCATCGACATGGCAGGATCCGCAGGCGATATGGCCATGCCCGGAACCCTTGTGCGTATCGTACAGATGGGGTCTGCCCTTCTTGATCGCTTCCGGTGTGGGGTCGAAGAAGGCGGTACGCGCTGTCTCCTGGTCGTTGGTGAGGTCGATGGTGGAGATGGTGCCGTCGAACTTGTTCAGCACGTAGGCGCGGTTGCGGGCCTCATCGAGCACGATGCCCGTTGGACCTTGGCCCACCCGGATCGGATCCGGGG
>DASWWQ010000040.1:0-4591 GCA_036405935.1 Flavobacteriales bacterium | reverse complement strand
CGCTCGGCACCGTGCTGGCGGACCCGGACCAGATAGACGCCGGGGGAAAGCATGCCCAAGGCGAGCGGCTCCCGGAGCTCACCGGCCGGAGTGTATGCATCACGTACGTTGGCCACGGCGCGTCCCAAGGGATCCAGCAGGTCCACTTGGAGGCGACCGCCCTCCCGGATGGGCAGCACCAAGGTGGCCTCTTCTCGGGCAGGATTGGGCATCAACACACCCGAGGGTAGTAGCTGCTCCACACCCTCCTCCAAGCCCACAGCGCTGCCGTTCACGTTCACATCGTCCAACCAGAAGTTGCTGCCACCGTCGCTGATGAAGCGGAACTTGAAACGCACATCGCTTCCCAGCAGTGCGGGCAGGAAGTTGTCCACCTCGCGATACCCCCATTGCTCAGGCGTCGTGGGAGTGAAGGACCCCCAGCCCGGCGGCACGGTGGACAGGGCGGAGGCCGCACCCAGGATGGCACGCAGGTTCCACGTACGCCCGCAATCACCGCTCATGTACACCCGCAGCTCATCGTCATTGGCCGAGTTGCGCTGACGGAAGGCATAGCGGAAGGAGAGCACCGGGGAGGCTGCCAGGCCCGACAGATCGATGGTGGTGGTGATGAGCTCGTCCACCGTTCCTTCCATGGCGCCGTGGTTCGTGAGCTTCACGCTATGGCTGCCGCTGAACGCCGCCGCATTGCTGAGCGCGAAGGTCCCGTCGTTGCCTCCATCCATGGCGCTCCAGAACTCCCCGGGTACGGAGGAGGTCTCGAAATCGTCCTGGAACGGCAGGACTTCGCCCGTGCTCGGAAGTACCGTGATATAGGCCACCTGCTCGGTGGATACCGTGCCGACACCGTCACCCACGGTCAGCCCCACGGTGTAGCTGCCGGGTTCCAGGTAACGCACCGTCGGCATCTGCTCGATGGAGTTCGCGGGCTCTCCGCCCGGGAAGGACCAGTTCCAGTTCTGCACATTGCTGTAGCTGAGGTCGGTGAAGTCCACGCTGTCACCGGCGCAGATGGTGCGCAGGTTGCTGTCGAAAACGGCTTCGCAGAGTCCGGGGTCGGTCCACGTGCCGGTGAGCTGCCGGTTGGATACCGTCCAGAGGTTGCTACGGCCCGCGGTGGAGCTATTGAGCGCCGCCAGCATGCGGGCCTTCTGACCCGTGGTGAACATGCGGCAGCAGTAGGAATACTCCATGTAGTTCTCCACGTTGTCCAGCGGAGAACCACAGCTGGCACCGTTGAGGTTGCAGCTGGTCCAACCGATGGTGTTGGGCGTGTCCTCCACGTTGTCGTCCATGCCGCAATTGCTCTCCTCACCCGGTTCGTTGCTATCGCCCCAGGTGTGCTTCAGGTTGATCCAATGCCCCACCTCATGGGTCAGCACCCGGGAGCGGCCGATGCTGCTGGTGCCCATGGAACCGGTGTAGCTGTGCAGCACCACGATCCCATCGCTGCTTTCCCCCCAAGGCCCGCTGACCGACGAAGGATAGTTGGTGTAGCCGGCCGCACCGTTCGCGCTGGCGGCCACCCAGATGTTCAGGTAGCGGTCGCGTGGCCAGATGATGAGGTCCTTCATCTGCTGATCGCCTTCGTAGGTCAAGGGACTCGCCGTGCGCGTAATACCATTGGTGCAATTGCCATCCGGGTCCAAGGAGGCCAAGCGGAAGCTCACACCCACATCGGCCACGAGATCAAGGAACGCGGGACGCACGTACTGCCAGTCGCTGTTCAGCCGGTTGAAGTCGTCGTTCAGCACCCGGATCGCATCCCGCAACTGTTCATCGCTGATGTTCTCCGGGCCGTTCATATGGATCACGTGGAACACCACGGGGATCACGATCTCGCCCCCACCCCGCGCCGCATCGTTCCGGGTGAAGTCCTCCAGGTCGAGCTCGGCCTGATGAATGGCCTGAAGGATCGCGGGATCGTTGCCGTGCAGCTCCAGCAGGTTCTCCGCGCTGTGGGTGCCGCAGGTGAAGCCGTTCTCCTGTGCCCGCGCGTGCTGCGCCATGCCGCTCAGGATGGTCGCACCGCAAAGAAGAAGACCGAGGCGGACCCTCCCGCTTGTTCGTTTGCTCATTGTTTGATGAAGCGTTTGACCACGGTTCCGCCGGCATGGCGGAGCCGGACCAGGTATGCGCCGTCGACCAGGTCCTGGGGCAATGCCCATTGACTGCGGCCCGAGGACAACGCACCGGTATGCAGCACGCTCACCGTGCGGCCCAGCGCGTCCAGTACATCCAATTGCACGTCTCCAGCGGGAGGAAGGTCCACCACGACCTCACCGGTGGTGTTCACCGGATTCGGCATCACCAGAAGACCACCGTCCATGGAACCCAACTCCTCGAAGCCCACGCCCACGCCGTTCAGGTTCACGTCGTCCAGCCAAAGATTGTTGCCGCCGTCGCTGATGAAGCGGAACTTGAAGCGCACATCACCTTCCAGGTAGTTGTCGGGGATGTTGGTGATCTCCCGATAGCCCCACTGACCCGCGTCGGCCGGAACGAAGGGTGCATTGCCGATGGGCGCCGTGGAGAGACTCGTGCTTCCGTTGAGAATGGCGCGCACCACCCATGTAAGGCCGCAATCCTTGCTGATCAGAACGCGCAACTCATCGTTGGTGGAGGAGTTACGTTGGCGGTAGGCATAGCGGAAGCTGAACACGGGCGGGGTGCTCAACGTGCTCAGGTCGATGGAGGTACTGATGAGTTCATCCACCGCTCCTTCGGGAGCGCCGTGGTTGCGCAGACGCAGGCTGCGATCACCACTGTAGGAGGCGTCGGTGCGGGGCTCGAAGGTGCCATCGTTGTTCGCATCCCAAGTGGACCATTGTGTGCTGGGAAGGACCATGGTGGTCTCGAAACCGTCCGAGAACGGCAATGCGGCCCCGGGATCGGCCAGCACGGTGATGTAACCGGCATCGGAAGTGGCCACGGTGTTCTCGCCATCACCCACCGATAGGCCAACGCTGTACACGCCGGGTTGCTCATAGGTGACCACGGGGAATTGCTCGCTGCTGCTGGCGGGGCTTCCACCCTCGAAGGTCCAGCTCCAGGAAGTGATGTTGTGATAGCTGCGGTCCTCGAACTGGACGCTGCCGCCGGCACAGATGGAACGCACATCGCTCACGAACTCCGCCGAGCAGACGACCGGCTCATCCCAGGTGCCGGTGAGCTGCCGGTTGGAGACCGTCCAGAGGTTGTTCCGGGACGCGGTGGAACTGTTGAGGGCCGCCAGCATGCGCGTGCGTTGTCCGGGGGTGAACATCTTGGAGCAGTACGAATACTCCATGTAGTTCTCCACGTTGTTCAGGCCGGCGTTGCAGCTTTCGCCGTTCACGTTGCAGGTGGTCCATCCGATGGAGTTGGGTGTATCCGACACTCCGTCGTCGATGTTGCAGTTGGAGGCCACACCGGGCTCGTTGCTATCCCCCCACACGTGCCGCAGGTTGATCCAGTGCCCCACCTCGTGCGTCAGCGTGCGCGAGCGGCCGGGGTTGCTGGTACCGATCGCGCCCACGTAGTCGTGCCGTGCCACGATGCCATCGCTAGAAGCTCCGAAGAAGCCGTCCACCGCACCGGGATACAGGGTGTATCCGGCCGCGCCGTCCGCATAGATGCAGGTCCAGATGTTCAGATACCGATCACGGGGCCACTGGATGAGGTCCTTCATTTCACCGTCCCCCACATTGGTCAAGGCGCTCACCGTGCGCGTGATACCCTTGGTGCAGTTGCCCGAGGGATCCAGCGTGGCCAGCCGGAAGCTCACTCCCACATCGGCCACCAGGCCCAGGAAGGCCGGGTTCACCGCCTGCCAGTCGCTGTTCTCGCGATTGAAGTCCTCGTTCAGCACACGGATGGCATCGTACACCTGCTCATCGCTGATGTTCTCCACTCCGTTGAGGTGGATGATGTGGAACACCACCGGGATCACGATTTCCCCTCCACCTCCCCGCTCTTCTTCAGCGAACGTGCCGGTGAACTGCTCCAAGGCTGCATCGGCGGCCTGCATGGCGGCCATACGCTGCGGATCGCCACGGTGGATGGCCTCCAGATGGTGCGGATCGTTGGCAGAGCAGGGACGTACGGTGCCCGACTGTGCCACACCCCAGGAAGCGGTGAGCAGGAAGAGGGCGCTTGCGGCCGGGCGAAGAACAAGGGAACGAAGGAGCATCGAGGGGAAAGAGCTTACTGGGAAGTGAAATTAGCCCGTGCCCCACTGCCTCGCCCTGTGCGAGGTTCCGCCATTTCAGGCATCCTTGGGGGGCCAGCGGTTCAAGCGGAAGCGGTCAGTGCGCGCTCCAGGTCGGCGAGCAGGTCCTGTACATCCTCCACCCCCACACTCAGGCGGATGAGGGTGTCGTCCAGTCCATTCTTCAAGCGCTCCTCGCGGGGAATGCTGGCGTGCGTCATGCTGGCCGGATGTCCGGAAAGGGATTCCACACCGCCGAGGCTTTCGGCCAAGGTGAAGACGGTGGTGGACGAGAGGAAGGTCATCGCGTCCTCGATGCGATCCCCCTTGAGCGTGAAGCTCACCATGCCCCCGAAGTCGCGCATCTGCGCCTTGGCCACGGCATGTCCGGGGTGTGTGGGC
>DASWWQ010000039.1:0-9958 GCA_036405935.1 Flavobacteriales bacterium | reverse complement strand
GGCCGCTACGTGATGGTGGTCCGCCCCGGCGCGAAGTACACGCTGCATGTGGAGGCCGAAGGCTTCCTGCCGGTGGATCGGGAACTGGCCACCACGTCACCCGCCGACGGCACCCGCGAGATGGCGATGGACCTGCTGATGGTCCGCAACGATAACACGGCCGGGGCCATCGCGCCCTGATCAGGAACATGCGCATCCGTTACGCCCTTTCGGTGTTCGCGTTGAGCTGCGGTCTTCCGGCCCTGGCCCAGGATGCCCATTTCACGCAGTTCTACGCCGCGCCGACGTATCTCAGTCCGGCCTTCGCGGGCCTGGCCACGCAGAGCCGCTTCGCCCTCCAGTACCGCGATCAATGGCCCTCGATCCCCGGACGTTTCACCACGGCCAACTTCGCCTTCGACCATTACCTCAGCGACCTCAACAGCGGTGTGGGCATGATCGTGACGCACGACCAGGCCGGTTCCGGCGCATTGCGCTATACCAGTGTGGCGGTGCAGTACGCGTACGAGATCCGCTTGAAGCGGAAGGTCTTCCTGCGCCCGGCGATGCAGTTCGGATACGTGAACCACGCAGTGGATTTCTCCCGCCTCGTCTTCGGCGATCAGCTGGCACGCGGTGGTGACCTGGGCACGTACGATTCCTTCGACGGCCGCAGCGTCAGCTACAGCGATGTGGGGGCGGGCCTGCTCTTCTTCACCCCGAAGATGTGGTTGGGCATGGGCATGCACCACCTGAACTCACCCAACCAATCGCTGCTCTATGGCGAATCGCGTGTTCCGCGGAAGTTCAGCATGCACGGGGGATACCGTTTCAAGATGCCCTCGGGCGTGATCAAGAAGCGCAACACGCACCTGGTCACCGCCTTCAACTACCGGGCGCAGGAGAAGTTCGACCAGCTGGACGTGGGGGCCTATATCGAGCGCGATCCCATCTTCGCCGGCCTGTGGTACCGCGGCCTGCCCGTGAAGGCCTACGCGCCGGGATACAACAACAACGACGCGATCTCGGCCGTGGTGGGTTTCATGGTGAACGACTGGCGCTTCGGCTACAGCTACGACATCACCATCAGCCGCTTGGCCATCAACAGCGGAGGAGCGCACGAGGTCACCCTGATCTACGAGATGGCCGACAAACGGAAGAAGCGCAGCATGGCCCGCCGGCGCGTGGTGCCTTGCGCGAAGTTCTAGGAGCGCGTTGTCCGTTGTCAGGGTCCGACGCTGCAACCGACCCCGGATGACGGTTATCTAGTACAACGCCGTATAGCCTGCCCGTTCGCGCACGCGCCTCAACGTGGCTCGCGCCACTTTCCGGGCCTTCTCCGCGCCCACGCGCAGCCGTTCATCGATCAGCGCACGGTCGGCCATCAGCTCCTGGAACAGCGCGCGTTCCTTGGCGAAGCCGTTGAGCAGCACCTCCAGCAGTTCCTTCTTCGCGTGGCCGTATCCGTAACCTCCACGGAGGTAGTTCTGCTTCATCGTCTCCACGGCCTCGGGGGGGGCCAGCAGGCGGAACAGCTTGAACACGTTGTCGTTGTCGGGATCCTTGGGCTCTTCCAGCGCCCTGCTGTCGGTGACGATGGACATCACCTGTTTCTTCAGCTCCTTCTCGGGCAGGAAGATGTTGATGGTGTTGCCGTAGCTCTTGCTCATCTTCCGGCCGTCGGTGCCGGGGATGGTCATGAGCTGCTCATCGATCCGGGCCTCGGGCACCACGAAGGTGTCGTCACCATAGGTGCGGTTGAAGGCGCCGGCGATGTCGCGCGCGATCTCCAGGTGCTGCTTCTGGTCCTTGCCGGTGGGCACCACGTGGGCATCGTAGAGGATGATGTCCGCGGTCATCAGCACGGGGTAGTACAGCAGTCCGGCGTTCACTTGGCTCAGTTGCGCGCTCTTGTCCTTGAAGGAATGCGCGTTGGCCAACATGGGGTAGGGGGTGAGGCAGCCGAGGTACCAGGTGAGTTCGGCCACCTCGGGCACATCGCTCTGGCGGTAGAACGTGGCGCGCTCCACATCGAGGCCGCAGGCCAGCCAAGCGGCAGCCACCGCGTAGGTGTTCTCGCGCAGCAGTTGCGGATCGCGGATCGTGGTGAACGAATGCAGGTCGGCGATGAACAGGAAGGCGTCGTTGCCTGGCGCCGTGCTCATCTGGATGGCCGGGCGGATGGCGCCCAGCAGATTGCCCAAGTGGGGCACGCCGGTGCTTTGGATGCCGGTGAGTACACGCATGGCGCGAAAGTAGACCGGAGCGGGTGAGGTTACTTTCGCGCCGCCCATCGATGGAACACGCGGCTTCGAAGCAATGGCACGGCCATACGGATGCACCCCGTGTGAGCGACGGCGACAGCCTGCGGAAGCGTTGGGCCATCTGGCTGTTCCTGCCGTTCCGTTGGATCTACAAGATCTGGTTCGCACTGGTCTTCTTCCTCTCGCTGGTGGTGCTGTACATCCCGTTCCGCATCCTGTTGCGGCGGGAGCAGGGCTATCCGCAGGCCTTCCGGTTGATGCGCGTATGGGGCCGCTTCCTCAACTTCGCCCTGCTGGTGCCCATCGTGGTGAAGCGTCACGGTAAGCTGCCACCGCCGCCCTACATCGCGTGCGTCAACCACAGCAGCTACCTGGACATCATCCATACCTACAACCTGGTGCCGCACTACTTCCTCTTCATGGGGAAGTACGAACTGTTGAAGTGGCCGCTCTTCAACATCTTCTTCAAGGGCATGAACATCGCCGTGAACCGCGGCAACCGCACCGAAGCCGCCCGGGCCTTGATGAAGGCCGCCCGGGCCATCGACCAGGGGATCAGTGTGGCCATCTTCCCCGAAGGCACCATTCCGCTCACCGCACCGCGCATGAAGCTGTTCAAGGACGGCGCCTTCAAGCTGGCCATCGAGAAGCAGGTGCCCATCGTGCCGATCACCTTCCTGGACCATTGGCGGCTGTTCGGTGATCCCGAGCAGCCGTTGAGCCGGGCACGGCCGGGCATTGCGCGCGCCGTGATCCATCCCGCCATTCCCACCACGGGCCTCACCGAGGCCGATCTCGATAACTTGCGCCAGCGTGTCTTCGCCACGATTGAAGCACCGCTGATCACCGCCGTACCGCACCGCACGCCATGAAGATCGATGACGCCATCCTGGACCGTATCGCCGAACTCGCCCGCTTGGACGTGAGCGATCCGCAACAACGCGCGAAGACGCTCGAGGGCATGCAGCGCGTGTTCAATTTCGTGGAGCGCCTCAATGAAGTGGATACGGCGGGCGTGGAGCCGTTGATGTTCCTCAATGCCGACGAGCAGGATGTGCTGCGCGAGGACGTGGCTGCGCCCGGCTTGGACCGCACGGAGATCCTGCGCAACGCCCCGGCGAAGGACAGTGATTACTTCAAGGTGCCCCGCGTGGTGGGGAATTGAGCGGTCGATGCCACGCCCATTGGGGGATCCATTCCCCTTGATGGAGCGCCAGGGTCCACGGAACTTCCTGAGGGTCAGTATCCGGGGTTTGCGGCATGTATTGGGAAGGGAAGTCGGTGAACCCAAACACCGACTCAACATGGAACCCATCACAGAACAGCTCGGTCGTTTCGACCTGAAGCGTTTCTTCCTGCCCTTGGGTGCTGTTGCGCTGCTGGCGGCCTGCCAGACCGGTCCCAGCCCGGAGGCACTGGCCCGCGACGCCGCCCAAGCGGAAAGCGCCCGCCTCCGCGCCGAATTGCAAGGCCGTGATTCCCTGATCGGCGAAATGACGTTGTCCTTCGACGAGATCGAGAAGAACCTCGAACTGATGGACGACCGCGAGAAGCTCATCGCTTCGGCCACCGGGGATGAGATCGCCTTGGACAAGCGCCAACGCATCGTCCGCGACATGCAATTGATGAACGGACTGATGAAGGACAGCCGCGAACGCATCGCGGAACTGACCAAACGATTGGACAAGTCGAAGATCGAAGCGGGCGGACTGCGCAAGAAGTTGAAGGAGCTGGACATGCAGCTGGCACAGCGCGATTCCTCGATCATGACCATGAAGGATGAACTGTTGGCCCGTGACTTCAAGATCGGTCAGATCAACGATCAATTGACCGCGATCGAACTGGAAGTGGCGAAACGCGAGGCCATCATCCAACAACAGGAACACGAGATCAACAAGGCCTATGTCGCTTTGGGCACCTACAAGGAGCTGGAGCAGAAAGGCGTGTTGGTGAAGGAAGGCGGGGTCATCGGCATCGGCAAGCAGACGCTGGTGAGCGACGACGCGAACCCCGGCCAGTTCCAAGAGGTGGATGTGCGTGAACTGCGCAAGCTGCCCTTGGGTGGCGACAAGGCGAAACTCGTGACGGACCATCCGAAGAAATCGTACAGTATCAAAGAGGAAGGCACTGAACTGGCCTACTTGGAGATCAAGGACCCGCAGGAGTTCTGGAAGCTCAGCAAGTACCTTGTGGTGGAGGTGAAGTGAGCCCGACTTCTGTGAGTACGCGCAGCGCCCGGTGAAGACCGGGCGTTGCGTCGTTATGGGGTGGCTCAAGGTGATCTCGGCACGCACCTCGGGCGGCCATTGTGCGCAAGCGATGGAAGAGCGGGACTGCAGCTGTTCGCCTGTCCGGGGCAGGGATGGCCCAGGTCTCCACCCGGGTAAAAACAGGATCCCGGACTGCGCTCTTCCTCGTCCTCCGCATCTTCGCACCCATGTACGGCAAACTGCAACAACACCTCCGCAACGAACTTTCCGGCATCGAGGAGGCCGGCCTCTTCAAACGCGAACGCATCATCACCAGTGAGCAGGGCGCCGAGATCACGGTGAATGGCCGGAAGGTGCTGAACTTCTGCGCCAACAACTACCTCGGCCTCTCCAGCCACCCGGATGTGGTGAAGGCGGCGCACGCCACGCTGGACAGCCACGGCTTCGGCATGAGCAGCGTGCGTTTCATCTGCGGTACCCAGGACATCCACAAGGAGCTGGAGGCCAAGCTGTCGGCCTTCCACTCGCTGGACGACACCATCCTCTATGCGGCCTGCTTCGATGCCAACGGCGGCGTGTTCGAGCCGCTTCTGTCGGAGATGGACGCCATCATCAGCGACGCACTGAACCACGCGAGCATCATCGACGGGGTGCGGCTCTGCAAGGCCAAACGCTATCGCTACGCCAACAACGATATGGCCGACCTCGAGGTGCAGCTCCAGGCTGCGCGCAAGGATGGTGCGCGGCATATCCTGATCGTCACCGATGGCGTCTTCAGCATGGACGGTATCGTGGCCGACCTCAAAGGCGTGTGCGACCTGGCCGACCGGTACGAAGCCCTGGTGATGGTGGACGAATGCCATGCCGCGGGCTTCATCGGGAGGACCGGCCGGGGAAGCGTGGAGCATTGCGGGGTCACCGGCCGGGTGGACATCATCACGGGCACCCTGGGCAAGGCCCTGGGAGGGGCCATGGGCGGGTACACCAGTGCGCGCAAGGAGATCGTGGAACTGCTGCGCCAACGCTCGCGGCCGTACCTCTTCAGCAACTCGCTGGCGCCGGCCATCGTAGGGGCCTCGATCAAGGTGATCGACCTGCTGAGCTCCTCCACCGAACTGCGGGATCGCCTGGAGGTCAATGTGGACCGGTTCCGGAAAGGCATCGAGGCCTTGGGCTTCAAGACCCGGGGTGCGGGGGCGGCCATCGTACCCGTGATGCTGGGCGACGCCAAGCTGAGCCAAGTGATGGCCGACCGCCTGCTGGAGGAAGGCATCTACGTCATCGGCTTCTTCTATCCCGTGGTGCCGAAGGACACGGCCCGGATCCGGGTGCAGCTGAGCGCCGGACATACCCCGGAGCACATCGACCGGGCGCTGGCGGCCTTCGGCAAGGTGGGCAAGGAGCTGGGGGTGATCCAGTAGCGGCATGTGGGGAGCCGGTCCCGCGAACCGGTCCGTTGAGCACGAAGCACCCTGCTCCAGCCTTTTTCCACCGGCGTTTGTTCGTTCCGGGGATCCCGTTATCTTTGCGGCCCATTTCCCCCGGCCTGTGGTCAAAGGACCGTTGCCGTGGAGGGGGTGGAACGAACCTGAACTAGCAGTACCGTGGCATCAACGACCCACACAACCTCCATGGCCAACAAGGCCACCGTGCAGAAGGAATGGCTGCTGGTGGACGCCGAGAACGAAGTCCTCGGTCGCGTGGCCAGCAAGATCGCCATGCTGGTGCGTGGTAAGCACAAATCCACCTTCACCCCGCATGCGGACACGGGTGATCACGTGATCGTGATCAACGCCGAGAAGGTGCGCCTCACGGGCGACAAGATGGCCGACAAGGAGTACCAGCGCTACAGCATGTACCCCGGTGGGCAGACCATCGAGAAGGCCAAGGACCTGAAGCACCGCAAGCCCTACGCCTTGCTGGAGATCGCCGTGCGCGGCATGCTCCCCAAGAACCGTCTGGGCCGCGCGCAGTTCGGCAACCTCCACGTGGTGGCCGGCACCGAGCACAAGCACGAAGCGCAGAAGCCGCGCAAGATCGATCTCAACAGCATCAAGTAAGATGGAGCCAGTCAATAGCCTCGGCCGCCGCAAGACCTCTGTGGCACGTGTGGTCCTCAGCGAGGGCACCGGTGATATCTGGGTGAACGGTGTGGACGGAAGCGAGTACTTCCCCATCACCCTTCAGCAGTACAAGCTGAACCAGCCCTTCAAGCTCACCGGCACGGAAGGCAAGTACGATGTCACCATCACGGTGGACGGCGGTGGCATCACCGGCCAGGTGGAGGCGGCCCGTCTGGGCATCGCCCGCGCCCTCGTTGCCGTGGACGCGGCCCACAAGCCCGCCCTGAAGGCCGAGGACCTCATGACCCGTAACCCCCGCGAGACCGAGCGTAAGAAGTTCGGCCGCAAGAAGGCGCGCAAGCGTTACCAATTCAGCAAGCGTTAAGGTCCCAACGCTTGTTCAGGATCCAATCCCGCTGGACCGCCCTCATCGTTACGAGGGCGCTACCAGCGGGATGCCTGTATCAACGGGAACAAGGAAAGTGAACTGAAGACAATGGCACAGATCGAATTCAAGCAGTTGCTCGACGCGGGCGTTCATTTCGGCCACTTGCGCCGGAAGTGGAACCCCAACATGGCCCCCTACATCTTCACCGAGAAGAAGGGCATCCACATCATCGACCTCAACAAGACGGCCGTGAAGCTGGACGAGGCCTCCGCAGCGATGCGCCAGGTGGCCCGCAGCGGGAAGAAGGTGTTGTTCGTGGCCACGAAGAAGCAGGCCAAGGACATCGTCACCGAGAAGGTGAAGCCCACGGGCATGCCCTACGTCACCGAGCGTTGGAGCGGTGGCATGCTCACGAACTTCGGTACCATCCGCCGCGCCATCAAGAAGATGGCGAACATCGACCGGATGAAGACCGACGGTACGTTCGAGAACATGAGCAAGCGTGAGCGCCTCCAAGTGATGCGCCAGCGCGAGAAGATGGAGAAGAACCTCGGTTCCATCGCCGACCTCACCCGCCTGCCCAGCGCGCTGTTCATCGTGGACATCGTGAAGGAGCACATCGCCGTGGCCGAGGCCCGCAAGCTGGGCATCCCCACCTTCGCGATGGTGGACACCAACAGCGATCCCACCCTGGTGGACTTCCCCATCCCCGCCAACGACGACGCCACCAAGAGCATCGAGCTGATCGTGGACACCATGATCGCCGCCATCAACGAGGGCATCGAGGAACGCAAGAGCGACAAGGACCGCGGTGAGGCCATCCCCGACGAGGCGGATGCCGAGGGCGCTCCCGAGGAAGTGGAACAGGACGAGGCTCCCAAGGACTGAGGGCCGGTCTTCATCGAACAACAACATTCAACGTGAGCACCCAAATGGCCATTACCGCTGCGGATGTGAACAAGCTGCGCCAGATCACCGGCGCGGGCATGATGGATTGCAAGAAGGCCCTCACCGAGGCCAATGGCGACTTCGATGCCGCCATCGATTTCCTGCGCAAGCAAGGGCAGAAGGTGGCCGCCAAGCGTGCCGACCGTGATGCCACCGAGGGTCTGGTGATCGCCACCGTGAGCGCCGACGGCAAGCGCGGTGTGCTGGTGTGCACCAACTGCGAGACCGACTTCGTGGCCAAGAACGCGGACTTCGCCGGCATGGCCGAGCGCATCGCCGCGATCGCCTTGGAGAAAGGTGCCGCCGACGTGGACACCATCAAGTCCCTGCCCTACGACAGCAACGGCCAGACCATCGCCGAGAAGCTCATCGAGCAGACCGGTGTGATCGGCGAGAAGATCGACGTGAGCGCCTGCCATCTGCTGGATGCTCCCTACGTCTTTGCCTACAACCACCCCGGTAACAAGGTGGCCAGCCTGGTCGGCCTGAGCAAGACCGGCTTCGAGGGCGTGGCGAAGGACGTGGCCATGCAAGTGGCCGCCATGGGCCCCATCGCTTTGGACAAGAGCAGCACGCCCCAGAGCGTGATCGACAAGGAGCTGGAGATCGGTAAGGAGCTCGCCATCCAGGAGGGCAAACCCGCCGACATGGCCGAGAAGATCGCGCAAGGCCGCCTGAACAAGTTCTTCAAGGAGAGCACGCTGCTCGCCCAGGAGTTCATCAAGGACAACAAGCTCAGCGTGGAGCAATACGTGAAGAGCGCCGACAAGGACCTCACGGTCACCGGCTTCAAGCGTCACTCGCTCACGGTCTGATGCGATATCGATGAAATGGGGAGGGAGGCTTCGGTCTCCCTCCTTTTATTTTGCCCCGTTCCAACAACATGGCCAACACCTACAAACGCATCCTCCTGAAGCTCTCCGGCGAAAGCCTGATGGGCGATCGCTCCTACGGCATCGACAACCGCCGCCTCGACCAGTACGCCGACGAGATCATCGCCGTGGCGCAGGCCGGGGTACAGGTGGCCGTGGTGATCGGTGGGGGCAACATCTACCGCGGCATGGAGGCCGAGGGCGCCATCGATCGCGTGCAGGGCGACCACATGGGCATGCTGGCCACGGTGATCAACAGCCTGGCCCTGCAGAGCGCATTGGAGGCCAAGGGCCACAAGACCCGTCTGCTGACGGCCATCAAGATGGAGCAGATCGCCGAGCCCTTCATCCGCCGCCGCGCGGTGCGCCACCTGGAGAAGGGCCGCATCGTGATCTTCGGCGCGGGCACGGGCAACCCCTACTTCACCACCGACACCGCCGCCAGCCTGCGCGCCATCGAGATCGAGGCTGACGTGATCCTCAAGGGCACCCGGGTGGACGGCATCTACACCGCCGATCCCGAGAAGGACAGCAACGCCGTCAAGTACGATCGCATCTCCTTCGAGGAGGTCTATGCGAAAGGACTCAACGTGATGGACATGACCGCCTTCACGTTGTGCAAGGAGAACAACCTGCCCATCATCGTGTTCGACATGAACAAGCCCGGCAACCTCGGGCGTTTGTTGAAGGGTGAACCGATGGGTACGCTGGTCGAGTTCTGACCGGTGCACCGGACATCCTAATTTCGCGATCCGTTCCCACGATCATGATCGATACCACAGCCGCCATCCAACAGTGCGAGGACCACATGCGCAAAGCGGTGGAGCACCTCGACAACGAACTGATGAAGATCCGCGCCGGCGCCGCCAATCCCGGCATGCTGGAATCCGTGCGCGTGGACTACTACGGCTCCATCGTGCCCCTTTCGCAGGTGGCCGCCATCAACACGGGCGACGCCCGCACGCTGTTCGTGAAGCCTTGGGAGAAGAAGATGATCGATGCCATCGAGAAGGGCATCATCGGGGCCAACCTGGGCTTCAATCCGAGCAACAACGGCGAGAGCGTGATCATCCACGTGCCCATGCTGACCGAGGAGCGCCGCAAGACCCTGGTGAAGAGCGCCGCTGCCGAGGGCGAGCATGCCAAGGTGGGCATCCGTAGTGCTCGCCAGAAGGCGATGGAGACCGCCAAGACCGCCAAGAAGGAAGGCCTGCCCGAGGACGCCGCCAAGGGC
>DASWWQ010000038.1:0-8765 GCA_036405935.1 Flavobacteriales bacterium | reverse complement strand
CGCGCTCCACCGTGCGCAACAACGATGCTGCGGATGGCGGCGGCGTGTTCCTGCAGGCCGGTGCAGGCAGCATCGACCTGGACTACAGCACGGTGAGCACCAACTTCGGATCGGCCAATGGCGGCGGGGTGCGCAGCGAAGGCGGCACGTTCAACATCAACGCCACCACCATCGCCAACAACGCTTCGGCCCACGGTGGCGGGGTGGACATCAACGCCGGCACGTTCCACAGCAACAGCTCGGTGATCGCCGATAACAGCGCACCTGTCGGACCCGATGTGATGGGCGCCTTCACCACGGCGGTCTTCACCTTGGTGGAGAACGGCATCGGGGCCACGGGCATCACCAACGGAGCGAACGGCAACATCGTCGGAGTGGACCCCATCCTCCAACCCCTCGCGGCCAATGGTGGCCTCACGCTCACCCATGCCCTGAGCTGCGGCAGTGCGGCCATTGATGCCGGTGATCCGATGGACGGCTCCAACGACCAGCGGGAAACCCCCGTGTTCGGTGCCACGCGCGACATGGGTGCGTACGAGGTGGATGTGGAATGCCCTCCTGCACCCTGCACGGAGAACCTGGACCTGTCCATCACCTTGGATGCTTCGGGCAGCGAGACCACGTGGGAGCTCCTCAACGAGCAGGATGAAGTGGTGGCTTCCGGTGGACCCTATGCCGATGGCGCACCGGGCACGGTGGTGAACGAAACGGTCTGTGTGCCTGCAGGCTGCTACTACCTGGTGGTGAGCGATGCGGGTGATAACGGCATCGCCAACGGCGGCTATCGCCTGACCGATGCACAGGACCGGCGCATCATCGACGCCATCACGGGGCAGTTCGACGGCACGAGCCGCATCCGCCGCGCGGGCCAACCGCTACCCTTCTGCGTGCCCTTGAGCACTTCGCGCATGCTGCCGGGCACCTGCGACCTGCCCAGCCGGAAGATCAACTCGCCGGTGTACGCCAGCGAGATCCCCGGTGCCACGATGTACCGCTTCTGGATATTCGATCCGCACGGCTCCTATTCGCGCCGCGCCGAATTCCTGGTGCCGCAGTTCCATCCCGGCTACCTGATGACGAATCCGGTGCCCGTGAACGTGCAGTTCAACGTGTGCGTGCAGGTGATGCTGAACGGCGTTTGGCAGCCCTACGGACCGGTGTGCCGCTACTACTTCGTGCCGCAGAACAGCACGGCCGGCATGGTGCGCAACACGCTCTTCGATGAGGGCAGCGGGATCGCACTTTCGCTCTATCCGAACCCGAACCGCACGGGCATCGTCAACGTCTCGATCGTCGGAGCATCCGACACGGATGGGTCCATCGGCATCGACATCGTGGACGCTCTGGGCCGCGTGGTGCATCAGGAACGCCTGAGCGCCTCCGGTGATGACCTCACGCATGTGATGGACCTGCAGGGCCGTTTGGGAGCAGGCCTGTACCTGGTGAACATCACGATGAACGACCAACGCTACACCCAGCGCCTCGTGCTGGAGTGAAGGACCACGGAGCCATGAACAGGAAGGGCCGCCCGATGGGCGGCCCTTCTTCCTGTATGACCGGTCCTCCTACTCCTTCGCCTTGCTGTCGAGGAGGATGGTGACCGGTCCGTCGTTGACCAACGCCACCTGCATGTCGGCACCGAACTCACCCGTGCGCACGCGGTGGCCGATCAACTCGCAGAGGCGCTGTTTCGCACGCAGGTAGAGCGGCAACGCGGTATCGGGCCGGGCTGCACGGATGTAACTGGGCCGGTTGCCCTTCTGCGTACCGGCCATCAAGGTGAACTGCGACACCAGCAGGATCTCGCCCATGGCCTCGTTGATGTCCAGGTTCATCACCCCTTCATCGTCGGGGAAAAGCCGCATGCGTGCGATCTTGCCGCAGAGCCACTCCAGGTCCTCGTCGCTATCGTCGGTGGTGATGCCGAGCAGCACCAACAACCCGGCGCGGATCCGTGCGCGTTCATCGCCATCGATGCTGACGCTCGCTTCCGAGACCCGTTGGATGACGGCACGCATCAGTAGGGCACGTTCCGGAGATAACGTTCCTTGTTGCCCGCCTTCACGCTGTCGGGACGTCCGCAGATGGCATCCAGCCACGTGCCGTACATCGGATTGGGCAACAGCACGAACGACCGGGAGAGCATCTCGTTGCTGCGATCGACGAAGGGCTTCCCCTCGCCTTCCTTGCGGTCCTTGAACGACTGGTCGATGTCCGTCAGCTGGTCGCCGATGAAGAGCACGACCGCGTGCTTGGCGGACACCGCCGCACGTCGCACGGTCTTGTCGCTCGTGCCTTCCATCACCATCACATGTTCCGCATCCGCGAAGGGGAATCCCTCCTTCACCAGGTTGCGCACGGTGCCGTCCTTCTCCGCAGGCAGGCGGTTGGTGATGTAGAACACCGTGCATCCCTTCGAGGCTGCATACTGCAGGAAGGCCACCGCACCGGGCAGCGCCTTTGCGTTGGCCTTGTTGCACCATGAGGTCCACGTGTCCGCGGAATAGGTCCTGCCCTCCCGGGCCAACATCGCTTGATAGGGTGAATTGTCGAGCACGGTCTCATCCACGTCAACGACCACGGCGGGTGGAAGTTCACGGGGTTGCGCCAGGTTCGCATCCAACTTGATCCGCGCCAGCTCGTAGCCCTGTTGGTAAAGGCGATGCACCTCGGCGGAGGCGTATTGATAGAGGACCGCATCCACGCTCTGTTGCGAAAGCGTCGTTGCGGGATCGGCGGAGGTCCTCACGAGATCGGCCTTGGGGCGGCAACCGGCGACCAGCAGGACCAGGGCCGTGGAAAGAAGCAGGCGTTGTTGCATGGGAGCGGGAATGGAACGTTCTCAATCCAAGCGGTACGGGCTGTCGTCGTCGATGCCCTGCACCATATCCACATAACTGTTGTAACGGCTCGCGGCGATCTCTCCTGCTTCCACCGCAGCGATCACCGCACAGCCGGGTTCCTTCATGTGCGTGCAATCGCCGAAGCGGCAGGCACCGCGCAGCTTGAAGAGTTCGGGGAACTGGTCCACGATCTCGGCGGCCGTCATGTCCACGAGACCGAAGCCCTTCACACCGGGCGTATCGATGATGAAGGTGGGCCTGTCCACGGCGCCGGCGTTCGGCGGTGCGGCCATCCTCAGTTCGAACATCTCGGCATACGTCGTGGTGTGCTGGCCCTTGCCGGTGTGATCGCTGATCTCCAGGGTCCAGAGGTCGAGGTCCGGGTCGATCGCGTTGATCAGGGTGCTCTTGCCCACGCCGCTGTGGCCGGCCACGAGCGTGGTCTTCCCGAGCAGCAGTGCCTTCACTTCATCGATGCCCTTGTTGTTCAGCGCGGAGGTGATCAAGGTGTGGTAACCTGCGCCCTGGTACACATCCTCGTACTCCGCCAGAAGCCCGAGCTCATCATCGTCGTACGCATCCACCTTGTTGAACACCACCACCGCCGGGATGCGGTAGGCCTCGGCCGTCACGAGGAAACGATCGATGAAACCATAGGATGTCCGGGGTCGCGCCAAGGTGACGAGGATGATCGCCTGATCGAGGTTGGAGGCGATGACATGTTTATGATGCGAGAGGTTCACCGATCGGCGCACGATGTAGTTGCGGCGATCATGGAGCGCGGTGATGGTGCCCACCAGTTCGTTGCCGATGGTGAGGGCGGCGGGCTCGAAGGTGACCACATCGCCCACGGCGAGGGGGTTGGTGGTGGTGTACCCCTTCACGCGCAGGTTGCCGCGCGCCACGCAGACGTGCATCCCGCCCTGCTCATCGCGAACGAGGTACCGGCTACCGGTGGAACGCATGAGCAGGCCTGTGGGCATGCGACAAAGATGGGCATCGTCAACGGGCCCATGTGTCCATGGCATCATGCGCACAGGAACAATAGGGCACAGGGCTGCATGCTACCTTCGTCGCCCATGTCGATCACGGTCCGCAACGTCACCAAGCTCTACGGCGCACAGAAGGCGCTGGACGACGTCTCCTTCGCGATCGGGGGCAACGAAGTGGTGGGATTCCTGGGCCCGAACGGTGCGGGCAAGAGCACGATGATGAAGATCCTCACCTGCTTCATCCCGCCCACCTCGGGCGATGCCGAGGTCCGCGGCTTCGACATCCGTGAGGCCAGCATGGACGTGCGGCGCAATGTGGGTTATCTGCCCGAGCACAATCCGCTGTACACCGACCTCTATGTCCGCGAATACCTGGAGTTCGTGGCGGGCATCCATCGGCTGCCGAACAAACGCAAGCGGGTGGAGGAGATGCTCGGCACCGTGGGCCTGGAGCGCGAGCAGCACAAGAAGATCGGCGCGCTCAGCAAGGGGTATCGCCAGCGGGTGGGACTGGCGCAGGCCATGATCCACGACCCCCAAGTGCTGATCCTGGACGAGCCCACCAGTGGACTGGACCCCAATCAGCTCGAGGAGATCCGTGGTCTGATCAAGCGGATCGGTCAGGAGAAGACCGTGATGCTCAGCACCCACATCATGCAGGAGGTGGAGGCCATCTGCCAGCGGGTGATCATCATCGATAAAGGGCGTATCGTGGCGGACGACAGTGCCGATCGGCTGCGCGGCCTCACCGGCGAGCAGGAGGCCCTGCTGGTGGAGTTCGACGGACGCGTCACCGGCGAACAACTGATGCAATTGCCGGGGGTGCTGGATGCCCAACACAGCGGAAGCAACACGTGGAAGGTGACCTTCAGGTCCGACCAGGACCTGCGGCCGGTGGTCTTCCAGTTCGCGGTGGACCGTGGCGTGAAGGTGATCGGCCTGCAGAAGGCCGAGCGCGGCCTGGAGGAGGTGTTCAAGGAGCTGACGAAGGGATAGCCACTTGGCGTTCCCTGGCAAAGCCTTTCCTTTGCCGCCGCGTTCCGTGAACGCCTACCAACCATGCCATACCTCTTCACCTCCGAAAGCGTCAGCGAAGGTCACCCGGACAAGGTCGCGGACCAGATCAGCGACGCGCTCATCGATCACTTCCTCGCTTTCGACCCCTCGAGCAAGGTGGCCTGTGAAACCCTGGTGACCACCGGACAGGTGGTGCTCGCCGGCGAAGTGAAGAGCAAGGCCTATCTGGATGTGCAGCAGATCGCCCGCGAGGTGATCCAGCGCATCGGCTACACCAAGAGCGAATACATGTTCGAGGCGCACAGCTGCGGTGTGCTCAGCGCCATCCACGAGCAGAGCCCCGACATCAACCAAGGTGTGGAGCGCAAGAAGCCCGAGGAGCAGGGCGCCGGCGACCAAGGAATGATGTTCGGCTACGCCTGCCGCGATACGGACAACTACATGCCGCTGCCCCTCGAGATCAGCCATCTGCTGCTGCGGGAGCTGGCCGTGATCCGGCGGGAGAAGAACAGCAAGATGCCCTACCTGCGCCCCGACGCGAAGAGCCAGGTGACCATCGAGTACGCCGACAACGGAACGCCCCTGCGCATCGACGCCATCGTGGTGAGCACCCAGCATGACGACTTCGACAAGGAGCCGAAGATGCTGGCCAAGATCAAGCAGGACGTCATCGAGATCCTCATCCCCCGCGTGAAGAAGCAACTGCCCAAGCGGGTGCAGGCGCTCTTCGGCAAGGACATCGCCTACCACATCAACCCCACGGGCAAGTTCGTGATCGGCGGTCCGCACGGCGACACCGGTCTCACCGGCCGTAAGATCATCGTGGACACTTACGGTGGCAAGGGTGCGCACGGAGGCGGTGCCTTCAGCGGAAAGGATCCGAGCAAGGTGGACCGCAGCGCGGCCTATGCGGCCCGTCACGTGGCCAAGCACCTGGTGGCCGCCGGCGTGTGCGACGAGGTGCTCGTGCAGGTAGCATACGCCATCGGAGTGGCCAAGCCCGTCGGGTTCTATGTGAACACCTATGGCACCAGCAAGGTGAAGCTCAGCGATGGCGAGATCGCCCGTAAAGTGGCCTCCTTGAAGGAGTTCGACATGCGTCCCTACTTCATCGAGCAGCGTTTCGCCCTACGCACCCCCATCTACGGCGAGACCGCCAGCTACGGGCATATGGGCCGCGAGAGCAAGGTGGTGACCAAGACCTTCAACAACGCCGGCCAGAAAGCGACCGTGAAGGTGAAGCTCTTCCCTTGGGAGGAACTGAACGCGCTGGACGCGGTGAAGAAGGCCTTCAAGCTGTAAGCGGGCGCCGCTGAAGCGGCTTTCTTAGCGAGTGACGAGTGGTGAGTGGTGAGGAGCAAGGACGAGTGAGGGATGGACAAGGAAACTGCTTGCAGCCGTCCAGTGGATCAAGAGTGGTAAGCCCTGGGTGACGAGTGGCGTTTTCGCCGTCGTTATTCAGGGCTTGTCCTTTCCGACCCCACACCATCATGAGGTCCTTCGAGGATTCGCTGGCTTGGCAACGTGCCATGGAACTGAACGTGGCCGTGGATATCGCGCTGGAAGGCAACAGGAACTTCGGTTTCAAGGACCAACTGTACCGGGCATGCTTGTCCATCTGCAACAACATCGCGGAAGGACATGAAATGCCCACCGTCCGGCACCAACTGCACTACCTCTGGATCGCCAAGGGCTCCAACAACGAAGTATGTTCCATGCTTATCCTGGCCAAACGCCGTGGATACTTCACCCCTGAGCAGGTCGACCGCATGCTGGGCCTACAGGACGAAATCGGTCGATTGCTCCGCACCTATATCAAGAACAGGTCCGGCAAATGGGGCAAGCTTCCTGGGGTTGTACCCCTCCTGCTTCTCTGGGCACGGCTCTCCCTTCCCTTTTGATGGCCCAGCACACCCGCGACCTGGTCTTTCCCGCAGGCGCGCAGCGCTGGTCACTCCTTGACTCACCACTCGATACTCCTCACTCGATACTCGCCACTCATACCGGCAGCCGTAGGCAACAGGAGATACCGCTCTGATTCCCAGCGAATTTGAAGTTCATAGGCCGAGTTGTTGGTCGGGATCGTATTTCCCGCTACTTTCGCAGCCCATTTTCAGGAAGACATGTACGCCATCGTTGAGATCGCCGGCCAGCAATTCAAGGTCGAAGCCCCCCAGAAACTGAAGGTCCATCGCTTGGAGCTCGAGGAGGGCAAGCACGTGGAGCTCGAGAACGTGCTCCTCGTGAGCAACGGTGGCAAGGTGAGCGTGGGCACCCCCGTGGTGGAGGGCGCACGTATCGCTGCCAAGGTGCTGGCGCACAGCCAAGGCGATAAGGTGCTGGTGGGCAAGAAGAACCGCCGCAAGGGCTACCAGAAGCTCAACGGTCACCGCCAACAGCTCACGGAGCTCTGGATCGAGGCGATCCTGGGCAAGGGCGAGAAGTTCGATGCCAGCAAAAGCACGGCACCGAAGCCCGTGGTGAAGGCCCCTGCCGTGAAGAAGACCCGCGAAGCAGCAGCCACCAAAGCCGTTCCCGCCAAGAAAGCAGCCCCTGCGAAGAAGGCCGCTCCCGCTAAAAAGGCCGCTCCGGCCAAGAAAGCAGCCCCTGCGAAGAAGGCCGCAACCAAGAAGGACGACAAGAAGTAACCCTTCGACGGACCCCAGGTGAATACCTGCGGTCCATCAAGAAAGACCAGCATCAGCCATGGCACACAAGAAAGGTGAAGGCAGTACCAGCAACGGCCGCGAGTCGCACTCGAAACGTCTGGGCGTGAAGATCTACGGGGGTAGCCAGGCCGTGGCCGGCAACATCCTCGTTCGTCAGCGCGGCACCAAGCACCACCCCGGCAAGAACGTGGGCATCGGTGTGGACCACACCCTGTACGCCCTCGTGGACGGCACGGTGGAGTTCAAACGCAAGCGCGACGATCGCAGCTACGTGAGCGTGATCCCCGCCTGAGCAGAACCCCTACTTCGTCATACAAAAGGCCCGATCGAACGATCGGGCCTTTTCCATTCCCACACCTCCGTTCACCGGAGCCGTTCGGCCGCTTGGGCCGCGTAGAAGCCTTTGGCCGAAGCGATGCGTTCATAGGCCGGCCGGGCCGCCTTCAGGCCCTCCAGTTCGTGCGTGGTCTTGGCCGAATACCACACCGCCTCCTCCTGGAAGCTGTCCACCGCATTCCGCTCCGCACGGGCGAAGAACACCCGGGCCCTGCCGTACAGACCCGCCCGGAAGCAGCACAGGCCGGCGTAGAACTGCGCGTTCACGTCATCCGGATACTGGTTCAGGAGGAAGAGCAGGTCGTCCAAGGCCACGCCGGTCCTGCCCTGCGCCAAAGCCCCCAAGGCCTCATCCATATAGTTGAGGTAGGCCATATCGGTAGGCACGCCCTTGGCGAACAAGGCGTCTTCCGCAATACCGGACGGATCACCGCTGGCGTTGGCGGGATGGCCTTGCGTGAAGCGACGAGGGTCGTTCGCCGGATACAGCTCTTCGGGATGCACCAGCTTCAGGTCGTGCAGGAACACCAGCCGGCGCGAAGGCCTCAGGCGGGCCGGCTCCGGCGCATCCACCCCGGTATCGAGGGGCATGGTCCTGACCGGCAGTGCGGGCGGTAGGGATACCAGCACCGGAAGGGTGTCCCTGACCACCGGAGGTACCGGTACTTCTTCACGAACGAAGGACTCCACCTCGGGCGACATGACCAGCGTGTCCGGTGTTCCGGCCCGATCGATCTCCGCATGCACCACCTTCAGCATGCTGTCCATCCCCGGGGCCTGCAACGGCGCCGTTCCCGCGCTATGGCCGGTATCCCACGGCTCCGGACCGGGCCGATCCATGGACCGCAGCCACAGCCAGGTCCCCATCCCTGCGGTCACCAGCACAGCCAGTCCCCAAGCCCCCCATT
>DASWWQ010000037.1:0-2997 GCA_036405935.1 Flavobacteriales bacterium | reverse complement strand
TGGTCTTGGTCAGCGCGCGATCAGGAAGGCATGATGCCGCGGTGCTCCATCGGGGAGGAACAATTGCATCACGTAGAGGCCCGGGGCCATTCCATGTACATCGATGGGTTCGGTGGCGGACAACCGGCCTTGCGAAACCGCACGGCCCGCGCCGTCCAGGATGCGGTATCCGACAGCATTGGTTCGGCTCGGGCGCACCCACAACCGCTCGGTCGCGGGGTTGGGGTACACCTGCAGTGCCTGGTCCGCCATCTCGTTCACGGAGGAAGCGGCTCCACATGGATCCGCGCTGCCGCCGAGCACCAGCACACCCGTGTCATCCGGATCCAGCCAGTGCTTCAACTTCTGCACCGTGGTGTTCGGATTGTTGGTCCAGTGGTAGCTCATCTTGCCGAAGTAGCTCGTACCGGTGTTGTTCGTGCAGGTCATGCCCGTGCTGCTTCCGGTGAGCGTGCCGATGAGCACAGGTCCCAAGCCTGCGTTCGGCTTGAACAGACCCGATCCGCTGGAACCCGATTCGGTGATACCGTGCCCGTTCGCGGTGGCCGCCCATTTCACGCGGTAGTGCGATTGCAACCCGGTGGAGGTCTGGGGATGCCCCGTGGTGAGGGTCTGTGTGTAACTGCTGATCCGTTTGGGCGCACCGGTGGGATGATGGATGCACACCCCGTCGGCCGATACATTGTTCACCGGGTTGGCATCCCACCCGGCCCAGAACGGCTCGAACGCCTCGGGCACAGGCACGTTCGCTTCCAACAGCATGAAGTCCGAGCCACCCAAGGGCAGTTCCACGGTGTAGTCATCGCTGTAGCCCCGGCGTTGCGCACCTTGGATGAACTGCGATGTGCTGTACGAGCCACCGGTACAGGTGGCGTACTGGAAATTGAAGTAGAACTTGTACTGGTTGAACTGTGCCGCGGTGGATGTGCGACCACAATGGTTCGCCGTGAGCAGATAGGGCGTGCAGTCCTGACGCACGTTGTTCATCAGCGTACCGCTGCACCAACCGTTGCCCTGCGGCGTCACCACGCTGATGCGCACGGTGGCCGCGATCGCATCCTCCCAACCAAGGGATTCGGGGGCGCAGGTCACGTTCACATGGCAAGGGCCTTCACGCATCGCATCATCCACATGACGATAGGCATGTGCCAAACCGTCGATGGCGAAACGGCCTTGGAACGGCGCGGACAACGGCTGATGGAACTCCACCACCATGGCATCGGTGTAGGCCATCGGTGATGAACATTCGTGCACACCCTCGGGCAGTGCCATCATCATGGGTTCCGCCAAGCGGCGTCCTTCTTCATCGAGCAGGTGCAGGGAGGAACCCGCGGGTACGTCCACATCCACCAACAGCAGTTCCATCGCCTGCGCCGAGGGCGAACCCACCGCGATGCGCCAGATGCGATCCGCACCTTCCGTGCTCCACGTGCCGTGTTGTGCGGTGTTCAACTGCAGGGCCAGGGTGCGTGCGTACAGTTCAAGTTCCCCCGCTTCACTGCGACGATGATCGTCCAGCTCCACCGCCGCGGCATCGAAAGGTGCAGGGGTGTAGCGGAGGGGGAAGCTCCCCTGCGCGAACGTCTCCGTCATCACCAGGCACAGCAGGACCCCGCCGCCGAAGCGCGCGAACACCGCACTATGCCACCGCGATCCCGTCACCGTAACAAGGTGATATGTCCGAAGCCTTCCTGTCGGAGCATCGATACGCCTGCGGCCCGGTAACGGTAGGAATAGACCTCGCTTTTCGCTTCCTCCCCATCGATGAAGCCGTTCCAGCGATGGTTGATGTCCGTGCTGTGGAAGGCGATCCGTCCCCAGCGATCGAACACCCAGAGTTCGTACTCATCGATCAGGCGGCCCACACCACCGAACTGGTCGTTCAGACCATCGCCGTCCGGGGTGAAGGTGTTCGGGAAATAGATGGTGGCGGAAGGAGGACGCGTGAGCACGCTGTCCCAACGCACGCAGCCTTCGGGTGTCTCCACCCGCAGCACCACCCAATGCGCTTCGTAGTCGGTGTAGTTGTGCAGCACGCTGGGGTCGTTGCTCGTGTTGCCGTCGCCCAGGTCCCAATCGATGTCCACCCCCATTTGCGGAACGGTGACCGCATTGAAGCGCCACTGCGTTTCGGAGAGCTGGTCGGCATCGATGGAAGCGTCCGCTGGAAAAACATCCACGTTCACCGTTCCCGTGGCCTCGACCCCGCAGAGATCGGTCACCGTTACACGAGCCGTGATGCTCTGGTCGCCTGCGGTCCAGACCAAAGGTGTACCACTGCCGATACCGGCCCATTCGATGGCGTAGCCTCCGGCACCGCCTTCGGCCAGCACCCACAGGGGCACCAGTTCATCCGGACAGACCGCGGTATCGTTCGCCAAGGTCAAGGTGATCGGCGGATGGTCCAGCACCACGGCGGCCAGGGTCGTGTCCGCACTGTTACCGCAATCGTCCGTCACCGTCACCGTGAAGAAGGTATCATCCTCCACCTCCACTTCCACCGAAGCGGCATCGTTGGGACCGCTGCCCGGGGGCAGGTTCCATTGATAGTGATAGTTGCCACCGCCTCCGGTAACGGAAAGCACCTGCAGCACCATGGGCATGCCGGCGCACATGACCGTATCCCCTTCGGCCACCAATGACAACGGCGGCGTGGGTCCGGTGAACACCGTGATGCTCGCCTGCTCCGTGCGCTGGCATTCATCGGTCACCTCCACCGTGTAGATCACTCCCAGCCCGGCAGGCACCGTCAATGTATCATCGGTACCCACCACGTTCAGGCCTTCGGTCCATTCATACGTCACCTCGCCCATCGCGCCGGTGACCACAGGAACGAGGTCGGCCGTCCAAAGGCAGGGGATCACGGTGTCCGTTGGCAGGGTCACCACCAAGGGATCAGGCACGGGCAGGATCACCCAAGCGCTGTCCGTGACATCGAATGCCCAGCAACTATCGCTCACCGTGACCCAATATTGGGTCGAGACCGAAACATCCACC
>DASWWQ010000036.1:0-4006 GCA_036405935.1 Flavobacteriales bacterium | reverse complement strand
GCCGCCCCCGAGGCCGAGGCTCCCGCCGCCGAGTAAGCAGTTCCATCACAGGTATCGAAGCCCGCGCCCCGCAAGGGGCGCGGGCTTCTTGCTTCCGTTCAGGTGCCTTGTTGAGCCCACTGCCCCTTCGCGAAGGCGCAGCGGGCCCAAGGTGACAAGGGGATGGGATCGGGCCTCGATCGTCCCTTGGCTTCCGCCCCCTTGCGGCAGCCAACCGACAACGGATAACGGACAGCTCCCGGAACACAACAGCCCTGCTCCCGAAGGAACAGGGCCGTTGCCCAAGAGGGAAAGGATGGCTCAGCGCTCCACCACGAGCTTACCAGCACCATGCACACCGCCGGTGAGTTGATAGTGGTAGGTGCCTACGGCCAGATCACGTCCTTCGATGGTGAATCGGCCGCTGCGGCCGGCATCGGTATACCGCTTCAATGCCCGCCCTTGCAGGTCGAACAGGGTCAGTTGCACGACCTCGTTGGCCACGGGGAAGCTGATGATGGTGCGTTCGTTGAAGGGGTTGGGGAATACCCGCACACCCTGGTCCATGGCGGCCGCACCGACTCCGGTGCTTACCGAGCAGTTGTTCTCCAGGTAGGTGATGGGGTTGTGGTAGTTCTCGTTCACCACGTCGATCACCTCCTCGATGCAAAGCATGCTGGAAGGGGCCGTGAAATGCACGCGGCACAAGGGCTTGTATTCCGGGCCGCGTTGGATCAGCGAGTCCACATCGCTCAGGCACATGATATGCCCGGTGCCGAAGGCGAACGTGGGCACGGCGGGGTAGGCCACGGGATCGTACAGGCCTTCCACGCTGGTGATCTGCAGGCCGCTCATCTTCAGTTCGTAGCCCAGCACCTTGCGGTTGGGGTTCTTGATGTGGATGTCGAGCCAGCCTTCGCCCATGTCCAACGCGCCGATGGTGAAGGTCACCGTGTCGTACGGATTGATGATCTCGATGAAGGGGAAGTTGCAGTGGTCGTGGACCGCAGCGCTGTCCGGGGGATGGTTGTACAGGTTCCAGTAGTTGCAGTAGGCCAGCAGGGCGGCATCGGTCACCGTGAGGTTGCCGTCCTGGTCGATGTCGTTGCAGGGGACCGGCGTGAGGTCGTTGCCCAGGATGCCGGTGACGTATTCGTTCACGTCCAAGGCATCCTGATAGCTATCGTTGTTCAGATCCCCGATCAGGGCCAGGCCGGCGCAATCGCCCATGCAGTCCATCTGGGCCGATCCATAGATCTCGCCCAGGCAATCCACATAGGGTTCGCAATCATCCTCGATGGAGACTGCGAGGACCGGGGTGCGATCGATGCGGATACAGACCTGCGCCCAGTTGTTGAAGTGGTTGCTCTCCACACGGCCCAGGGCGTCGGGATCATTGTCCCAGTTGGTGCGGACCACCAGGGTGTAGGTGCCTTCCTCCACGCCGGTGATATCGAGCCAGTTGCAGCTGGTGCCGCTGCCGTACACATCGGCGCAGCCTGCACTGATGCCCATGTTGCCGCAACCGTACTGGCCGGTACCACCGCCGTTGCAGTCGATGTCCATCACACAGAATCCGTTCTTGAAGCCGATGGCGAGTTCCTGTCCTTGGTCATCGTACAGCAGGTATTCCGCGTAACCCTTGTAGTGCACGTGGCCGTGGCAGTTCTGGGTCTCGAACTGGTCGGGATTGGCCTGTGGTGTGCCGATGTAATAGTCCAGCTGTCCGATGTTGGCGATACGGGTGTCGAAGCGGAGGATCTCGCGGGTGCCATAGCCGGTGAGGCATCCTTCGGCGATGTAGCAGTTGCCCTGTTGCACCGTGGTGGTGCCCAAGTTGAGCGAGAGCTGCAGGCGTTGCTGGTCCACTGTCAGGTCGGGGGCCTGCGGGCAATCGGGATCACCCCAAGGAATGCAGCTGCCATCGTCCACCGTGGCCAAGGGGTTGTAGTTGCACGAATTGATCATGGTGCAGCCCACGATGGGACCGGAATAGTTCACCGACCAGGGGATGGTTGCGGCGCAATCGCCGCCGTTGTGGCCGATGCGGATCCACACCACATCGCCTTCACCGAGGTTGGCGCTCAGCTGGGCGAGTTCGGCATTGCTGCTGCATCCACCGTCGGCGTAGTACATCGTACCGGCGGGACTGTTATCGGGCACGAGGCCTGTGCAGTGGTCGTACACCCAGATGCGCGTATCGCAGTCGGCCAGCCCGCAGGTGGTCACCAGGTAGCTGCCGCTCTGGGGTGCGGTGAAGCTGTACCAGGTATCGGCTGCCGGTGCCGTATGGGTGCCTTCACCCACCACCAGCGGATTGCCGCAACTGAATCCGGGAGGGCAGTTGATCTCGGTGGTCTGGATATAGCCGTAATTGTTGCCATGAAGCGATCCACCGCTGGCGATCGTGTTGCCGTCCAAGGTCACGGTATATCCGCCGTTGCCGGTGATGCCGTCCCCGTATCCGTCGTACATGTTGAAGATCAGGCAGGTGTTCAAGGGGATGCAGGTGGTGCCTCCGGCCACGCCGCCGGATGCGATCACGTTGCCGCCCGAACGCAGGTCCCAGCTGATCTCGTTGGGCCAACTGTCCGGAACAACGGTCACGATCAATTCACCGAAGCCGGTGGGGCAGCCGCCGGGCATGGCATCGGCCGTGCCCAACAGGAGGGAGGCCAGAGCGAGGGAGAGGTAGCGTGGTTTCATGTTGGAGGGTGCAGGTACAGCGAAGATGACGGATCCGGGATCAAAAAGGTGACCTGGCCTAGCGTACTTCCACCTCATCGAGGAAGAGCCATGCGGCGCCCCCCGCTCCAGCGTTGCCGTCAGGGATCTTCGACACGCTTTTGGCCACGAAGCGGACGAAGCGCGCCTTGGCGGTCCGTTCCACCGCGAATACCGTTCGTCCCTTGGCATCCGACGGGCGCTCCAAGGTCTTCAAGGGCGTGAAGGTCCTGCCATCGCTGCTGGTGCTGATCGCGATCCGTTCGGGGGCGTGGATCCACGAATGCACCTCGTGCAGGGCTCCGATGCCGGCGTAGCTGATGTCCTGCACCGATCCCAGGTCCACGGTCACGGTCACATCCTGCCGCCAGCCGAGCCACTCATGGTTCACCCTTTTCTCCTGGGCGCTGATGCCGTTCACCAGGGTGAAGGCCCCGCCATCATCGTAGCGCTCATGGGGTGCGGCGCTCAGCTTGATCGGGCGGGCCGTGGCCTTGTTGAACCGGAACGTGCGGGTGGTGCGGTCGGAACGGGAAGTGTTCTCGCGCCGCAGGCTGGCGCTCACCCGGGTATCGCTGTCCAATACGATGGGGGCGGTATACGGGGCCACACGGGCCGTGCACGGCAGCCCTTTCGCCACGGCCTCCTGGTTGCAGCGTTCCTCGCCGGTCAGGTGGGTGCCCTCACCGCTCGGGTGGTCCGCCACCGGTTTGAAGATGCACTGGCAGCTGCGCTCGATAGCGCCCGGCATGCCGCAGCTCATCTTCACGGCGATGGTGCCCGGGCTCGGCCCTTGTTCCGGGGTGATCTCCACCGCATACAGGCTGCTGGCATAACGGAATCCCTTCGCCTTCAGCTGGGCCAGTTCGTCGGGCAGGCGGCGAAGGAAGTCGGCCTCGTTGCGTTTCGCCTTCGGGCTCCAGACCACTTCGGAGAGGGCGAGCATCCTTGGCAACACCATGTATTCCACATGGTCGGTGGTGAGGATGTACTCCGCCCAGAGATTGGCCTGTGCACCCAGGATGTGTTTCCCCTGCTCCGCGGTGAGGGTGGCGGGGATCGGCTCGTAACCGTAGACCTTCTGCAGCGGCGTGTAGCCCCCGATGGCCAGCGGCTCGTTGGCGGGGTCGCCCTGGTAGTGGTCGAAGTAGCAATGGCTGCCGGGTGTCATGATGGCGTCGTGTCCGCTTTTGGCCGCTGCAATGCCGCCCTCGATCCCGGTCCAGCTCATCACGGTGGCATTGGGCGCCAAGCCACCTTCGAGGATCTCGTCCCAGCCGATGATCTTCCGGCCCTTGCTGTT
>DASWWQ010000035.1:0-7858 GCA_036405935.1 Flavobacteriales bacterium | reverse complement strand
GCCACACGTAGAGGACCTTGCCATCCGCATTCGGCAGGGGTACGGGCACTCCCCAGTCGAGGTCACGCGTCATGGCGCGGGGGCGGAGACCGTCCTTCAACCAGCTGTTGCATTGGCCCAGTACCTGCGGCTTCCATTCGGCGGCATCGTGTTGCTGCACGCCATCGAGCATCCCGGTGTTGATCCATTCATCCACCCATTGCTGGGCGCGGTCCATCGGCAGGTACCAGTGTTTGGTGGGGCGCAGCACCGGCGTGCTTCCGCTGAGGGTGCTGCGTACGTCCTTCAGTTCCTTCGGGCTGAGGGCGGTACCGCACTTCTCGCATTGGTCGCCGTAGGCCTCGGTGTTGCCGCAGACCGGACAGGTGCCCTTGATGTAGCGATCGGCGAGGAATTGTTTCGCTTCCTCATCGTAGTACTGCATCTCCTCCTGCTCCGTGAACGCACCGTTGCGATCGAGCTGCAGGAAGAACTCCTGGCTGGTCTCCTTGTGCAGCTCCGCACTGGTGCGGTGGTAGATGTCGAACCGGATGCCGAAGTCCTGGAAGGCCTTGCCCATCATCGCATGGTACTTGTCCACGATGGCGCGGGGTGTGGTGCCTTCCTTCAGCGCGCGGATGGTGATGGCGGCGCCATGTTCATCGCTGCCGCAGACGAAGAGCACCTCCTTGCCGCGGGCCCGCAGTCCGCGCACGTGGATGTCGGCCGGCAGGTACGCACCGGCGATGTGGCCGATGTGCAAAGGGCCGTTGGCGTAGGGCAGAGCGGCGGTAATGGTATGGCGGACGGGTTCCTTCACGTGGCCTTCTTGTGGAGCGCGAAAGTACCGCTGTTGGGTCTTGTGCTCATTCTTGGCATGGGGCTTGAAAAGGCGGATGCGCTGTAACCATCGGCGGGGCTCGGCGTCCTACGCCCGTCCTGCCGAGGTCGGCAATAACCAACCAACATCATGCGCCTTTCTCTCCGCTCCCTTTCGATCGGTCTCACCACCGTTTTCGTGATCGGTCTTTCCGGCCACGCCTCCGCCCAAGTCTTCAAGGAGGGCTCCAACTCCATCGGCCTCGGCTACGGCTTCGGCACCTTCCTGGGCGGGCTCAGTTCCAATTTCGACCAGTTCGGCGAGGTGAAGTACAAGGGCACCGGTCCGCTCTACTTCAAGTTCGAGCACGGCGTTTCGGACCGGATCGGCCTGGGTGTGAACGTGGCCTACGCCACCAACCAGTGGGACTACACCTACACCTCCGATTCCAGCACCTACAAGGAGACCACCAAGCGTTCCACCTACAGCGTGTTGGCCCGGTTCAACTACCACTTCGGGAACAGCGATAGGTTCGACCCCTACCTGGGCCTGGGCCTGGGTTACCGCAACGCGAAGTGGACCGTCGAGGATAGCGGTTCCGGAACCAGTGGTGTGGAGCTCAAGAGCCTGATGCCCTTCGGCATGGAACTCACCATCGGGGCGCGCTACTTCTTCTCGCCCAACATCGCCGGATACTTGGAAGTGGGCGGGGCCAAATCGGTGGCACAGGTCGGGGTATCGGCCATGTTCTGATCGCGGGACGCCACATTCCGGACACGGACGCCGGACCGCAACTGCGGCCCGCCGTCCGTGTTTCCGTAGGGTATGGTGGATCGTCCTTTTGCTGACCTTTCGGCCCGATGGAGCCGATCATCCCCCCCGCACTCCGTTCCGGCGATACCATCGCCCTCATCCCCACCGCACGGGCCATCGTACCGGACGAGCTCCGGGACGGTATCGCGCTGGCGGAGAGCTGGGGTCTGAAGGTGAAGCTCGGCGCGGGCATCGGTCGCAAGGCTTTCCAGCAGGCGGGTACGGATGCGGAACGCGCAGCGGACCTCCAAGCCGCCATCGTGGACCCCGAGGTGAAGGCCATCTGGTGCGCGCGTGGCGGTTATGGCACCGTGCGCCTCATGGACCGGATCGACCTTTCACCCTTGTTGAAGGAACCGAAGTGGGTGGTCGGTTTCAGCGATATCACCGTACTGCACAACGCACTGATGAACCTCGGCGTGGCCTCCTTGCATGCGCAGATGCCGCACAACATCGCAGTGAAGACGAGCGGCACGACCGCCAGCTTACGGAGCGCCCTGTTCGGTGAAGCGTTCCACGTGGAAGCCCCGCTTCCATCCGAGCTGGCCGCCTTGCAACGACCCGGGCATGCACAAGGCGTGCTCACCGGGGGCAACCTGAGCATGCTGTATGCGCTGCGCGGCACGCCTTACGATATCGATCCGAACGGCAGGATCCTCTTCCTGGAAGACCTCGACGAGCTGCTGTACCATGTGGACCGCATGGTGCAGAACCTCAAGCACAGCGGTTGGTTCAAGGGGCTGAAGGGATTGGTGGTGGGGGGTATGAGCGACATGCACGACCGCAACCCGGCGGACCCCTTCGGGCGTACCGCTGAACAGATCATCCGGGAGGCGGTGGAGCCCTACGGCTATCCGGTCTGTTTCGGCTTCCCGGCGGGCCACATCGCGGATAACCGCGCGTTGGTGCTGGGCCGAAAAGCGGAACTCAGCGTTACCCCGGAGGGGGCGACGCTGAGTCCATTGGAGGGAGGCTCGGTCTAGTTGCGCTCGAACTTGTTGAAGCCGGCGGGGATCTCGAAGAGGGTGGGCTTCTGGGCCGAACGGTCCACCTTGGTCACTTCGAGCTTGCTCACTTCGGTGCCGTCGAGCTTCTGCTCGATGCCCATCATGGGGAACACGCCTTTGGCGCCTTGGATCTGGAGGAAGAACACGGCCTGTTCATCCTTGCGGTTCAAGGTTTCGAGCATGGGTACGAAGAAGTCGAAGGCGTCCTGGGCCACCCAGTAGCTGATCTGGCGGTCCTCGGAGGGGCTCTTCACGAACCATTTCTCGCACTTGTAGCCGGCCATGTCCTTCATTTCGCCGGTCTTCTTGATCTCGGTCTTCACATCCTTTGGCAAACGCATGTTGGGCACGTCCATGTAGAGCTTCCGGTCGGGGCTCAAGGCGGTCACCGAACGATCGCGGGTGTCCACCAGCATGATCCCCTGGACGTCGCCACGGGCGCTGATCTCCTCGATCCGGACATGATCGCCCTTCACATAGTACTTGTAGTTCGTCACCACGGGACCGGTGGTCTTGGTGAACTCGATCACGCCCTCGAAGCTTTGGGCGCTGAGGCCGGCCGCGAAAGCGATGGTCGCGAACAGGCTTACGGGGAGTAATTGCTTGAGCATGGTTTGGAGGATGGTCGCTGTTTGGTACTTCGCTTCGGTGCTTGAAGTTCCGCACCTTTGACCCATTGCAACGGCAGGTCCGCTGCACAGGTTACGATCGGTCATGTCCAAGCACCACGCCCCTCATCTGCGCACCGGTGCCGCCGGCGAGGACCTGGCCTGCCGCTGGCTGGAGGCACGGGGCTTCCAGGTGTTGCATCGCAATTGGCGGCATGGACGGGACGAACTGGACATCGTGGCCCGCGAAGGGCGGTTCCTGGTGGTGGTGGAGGTGAAGACCCGCACCTCGGATCGTTGGGGCGACCCCGAAGCCTCCGTGGACCCCGCCAAACAACGCAAGCTGATGCGTTGCGCCGAGGAATACCTCTTCAACATCCCCGACGACCTCGAACTGCGGTTCGATGTGATCGGTATCACGCACACTCCGACAGGGCCACAGGTCCTGCATATACCCAACGCCTTCTATCCCACGATCGATGAGCAAACGTCCTGAACGCCCCGCCAGCAGGGATGCCCGCGGTGGCCGTAGCACCGGTGGTCCGCGCCGTGCATCCACTTCCAAGGCCGCACCTCGTGCCCGCCGTCCCAAGGACGATGAGGAAGCACCCCGCCGTGGCGCACGCCCGGCCCGGAAGGAAGAGGAGGGACGCCCTGCGCGGGGTGCGCGTTCCGCCCGTGGACCCGAGCGGGAAGGTCGTTCCCCGGATCGTGGTGCCGGCCCTCGTGGCCCCCGGAGCACCGGTGATCGCCCCTCACGCGGTCCGGCGCGCGACGAACGTCCAGGAGCACGCGGTGCGGCCCCCCGTGACCCCCGCCGTGATGACCGGGAGGGCTCGGCATCGCGCGGCCCCGGATCCCGGGGTCCGCGTCGGGATGACCGTGCCGGTGGTCCGGAACGTTCCGCTGGCGGCCCGCGCAGCGCAGGGCCCCGTGGACCCCGCCGGGATGACCGTTCAGGCGGCGAGGAGCGCCCACGCAGTGCCGGCCCCCGTGGCCCGCGTCGTGACGATCGTACTTCCGGACCGGGTCGACCCGCTCCACGCGGTGCCGGTCGTCCCGACCGCGATGAGCGCGCTCCCCGTGCGGCCCGTAGCACGCCGGCCAAGCCTTGGGCGCGGCAGAGCAAGGATGAGCGCACGTTCAAGGAGGGTGATCCCCTGACGCGTCGGCCTTTCCGCAAGGGCGAAAGGAGCAACCGGTTCAGCCTGCCCAACCCGGCCAACGAAGGCCTGATCCGATTGAACCGCTACCTGGCCCAGGCCGGGGTGGGCAGCCGGCGTGAGGCGGACACCTTCATCACCTCGGGCGCGGTCAGCGTGAACGGGAAGGTGGTCACCGAACTGGGCACCAAGGTGGCTCCGGGCGACATCGTGCACTTCGGTGGACAGAAGATCAGCCTGGAGCAATTGCGCTACGTGTTGCTGAACAAGCCGAAGAACACCATCACCACCACGGACGATCCGCAGGAGCGCCACACCGTGATGGACCTGATCGCCGGGGCGGGCACGGAGCGTCTGTATCCGGTGGGCCGCTTGGACCGCCACACCACGGGCGTGCTGCTGCTGACGAACGACGGTGACCTGGCCAAACGCCTGACCCACCCGAGCCACGGCGCCGAGAAGATCTACCATGCCACACTGGACAAGAGCGTGTCCGCCGCCGACCTGTCCCGACTGGTGGAAGGCATCGAACTGGAGGATGGGCTGGCCCAGGCCGACGAGGCCAACTATGTGGAAGGCGCGGCCCGCAAGGAGATCGGGCTGAAGCTGCACATGGGCCGCAACCGCATCGTACGCCGCATGTTCGAGGCCATGGGTTACGAGGTGGTGAAGCTCGATCGCGTGCTCTTCGCAGGTCTCACCAAGAAGGAACTGCAACGCGGCCATTGGCGGCACCTGACCGAGAAGGAGGTCACCCTGCTGAAGCGGATGAAGGAGCCCCCGAAGACCACCAAGGCCCAACGCGGCGGCCGCCGGATGCGCAGCGGTGGCTTTGCGGAGGAGTAGGCTGCTATTTTCGCGGCCGCTATCCCGACTCCATAGTTCAATGGATAGAATAGGAGTTTCCTAAACTCTTGATCCAGGTTCGACTCCTGGTGGGGTCACAGAGGGGAACGCGCACATTCCGATCCGGCGGTGGAGTTGCGCAGGTCCTCGCTTTTGTGCTTGTCGGTTTCCGGGGTCCCGAGTCCCATGCCCTATCGGCCGAGGTTCCCAACCGACCCTCAGGGCCGCGTGGCTCTACCGATCGGGGTCTTGCGGGCCACCTCGAAGTGTACGGAAGAGCAGAACTTCGGCGAGGATTCCATGGTCGCAGGGAATGGCTGCGGAGCCGGGCCGGATACAACGGGAGGAAGGAGGGGTGGGCTTCGGCCGGGAGGAACGCATCGGTTACGTTGATCGCTTCGCCGTGCCCGTGCGCTTCTTGCTCGCCGTGGCCAGCGGGTTGAAGTCCAAGCAGAGCTGCATCCAATAGGCGAGCTCTTTTTCCGTATCGAGCGCTGTTGCCTGCACATACACGTATCCGGCGATCGGCCGGCCGGTAAAGTCCATCTCCCGGCAGCCCTTTCTTTTCAGCGCTTGTGGATATGCATCGGTGCCGATGCGGGCCATCAGCTTGTCCTTCTCCACACCCATGCACATCTTGCCATCCACCATGAAGCAGAGGCCACCCATCATCTTCTTCTCTTCGTAGGTGATCCGCTTCCGGTCAAGGATGTTGCGGACACGATCGGCGAGGTGTTCGTCATAGGCCATGGTCGCAGTGTATTTTTTGTCCCGTGGTCACACCATGTTCGTCAACTTCTTGCGCATGTACTCCCGTTCCGCATGGTTTTGCACCATGGCCAGGGCCGTGCTGTAGGCGGCATGTGCCTGATCGCGGTCGTTGACCTGCGCGTGGTACTCGCCCCAGGCACCGTGGTAGAGATAGACCCGTTGCGCCAATGCGTCGGGATCGATGGATCGTAGCAAGGTCGCAGCGGCTTCGGCATCCTTCCGCTGCAAGTGCACCATCGCTTGGTTCAAGGCGTTCATGGGAGAGGGTGCCAGTGCATCGAGCCGCTCGTACCACATCAGGATCCGGTCCCAGGCGGTATCGTTGAAGGTGGGAGCCTTGAGATGTTCCGCGGCGATGGCGGCTTCGTAGTGGTATTTGCTGAGGTGGTCGTCCTCCATGGCTTTCGTCATGGCAGCGTTGCCCAGTGCGATCAACGGGAAATACCAGCTGCTCCTGTCCTGGTCGCGCAGGTCCAGCAGTTCGTTGGCCTCGTTCATGCGGCTGTCCAGCCTTGCGGAGTGGAAGCACATCAAGGCGAAGAGGGCATGGACAACGGAGGACCGTGTGGTCTTGTGGGTCAACAAGGTCTTGCACAGCCGGAGGGCCTCACCACAGAGCTCCTTGTCGATGATGGTGTTCTGCCGGGTGGAGTGGAAGCCCTCGTTGAAGATGAGGTAGATCACATCCAGCACCCGGTCGAGGCGCTGGGCCAGCTCCTTTCCTTGCGGTATGGCGAAGGCGATATTCCGCTCCCGGATCATTCCCCGGGCGCGCAGCAACCGCTTCTTCACCGTCTCTTCCTTCAACAGGAGCGCGGTGGCGATCTCGTGTGTGCTGAAGCCCGAGATGGTCTTCAAGGCGAAGGCGATCTGCTCGCGCGGATCGAGCTCCGGATGGCAGGCGGCGAAGATCATGCGCAACTGGCTGTCCGCGATCTCGTCATCCATGAACAGTTCGTTGATGGCGATGCTCGATGGTCCGCTCGCGATGCGCCTGGTCCTTTGCTCATCGGCGTGCACCTTGCGGAACAGGTCGATCACCCGGTTGCGGGCGGCGCGCATCAGCCAGGCCTCGGGGTCGTCCGGCGGACCGGTGCGCCAGGCCAGCAAGGCGTTGGCGAAGGTGTCCTGCACGGCATCCTCCACCGTCTCCAGGTGCGCCAGCCCGAAGATGCGCGTGAGAATGGCGACCATCCTTCCGTACTGATGCCGGAAGAGATGGTCCACCATTTTCACTTCGCTCATCGGCTCACTTGTCGAAGACCATCAACTCGCGGATCTCCACGGTGCCGCCCAGCTCGTAGTCCGGGAAGTCCTGCGCCACCTCCATCGCAGCGGCCATGTCCTTCACTTCGATGGTGTAGTAGCCACCCACCAGCTCCTTGATCTCGCCGCCAGCATGGTCCGTGACCACCCGGCCTTTGCCGGAGATGCGCTTCACCGCTGGTTGCAATGCCGCACCGCCGCGCAACATGCCGGCCTTCTCCATCTTGTCGCCCCACGCGAACCACTTGCCCATCTGGGCCTGGACCTGTTCAGGGGAAAGTCCCAAGGTTGCATAGTCGGCCCCCAGGAAGATCATCATGTACTGTTTCATGGAAGTAGTGTTGGTTTTGCCCCTATGACGAAGCTGTGGACCCATACGGGGACAGAAAGATGGAAAAAAGATCGCGTGCCGTTCCTGGCGTAATGGGACGCCACGGGGAGCATGGAAAGGCCCGGGCATCCCGACCACTGAACGATCCCGAGGTCAGGACGAAGAGTCGGATGTCCTCCGTGAAGTATGCTGATGTTCCGTCCCATCCGTGTGGGTGACTCCGGCCGCCCGGGGAAAAGAAGCGGCGGGGCCCG
>DASWWQ010000034.1:0-2727 GCA_036405935.1 Flavobacteriales bacterium | reverse complement strand
CGGATGGAGGTACCGCTGAGGATCAGCAGCAGCCCACAGGCCACTTGGGTAAGGAACTTCAACAGCGGCCGCGTGTTGTAGGCATCGTCGGCCAGGCCCATGAGGAAGCCGGCACCCGTGGCGGCGAGCAGACCGATGAGGCGGGGCTGGTAGGGATCGGTGGTCTTGGGGAAAAGCGCTCCGTATGCGGCGAACGCGCCCAGGAAGACGAGGAAGAAGCCGATACCACCGAAGGCCGGTTTGGCCGAGGCGGCCCACCGGACCATACCGTGCTCCGATTCGCGGATACCGAAGGTGCGGAAGAAGCGCATGAACACCGAGTTCAGCAGCAGGGAGAACACCAATGCCGCGAAGAACACCGCGGACAGGATCAGGAACAGCTTGGAGGAGGAGTACATGTCCGGATCAGTTGGCCCAGGGTTCCTCCTTGAAGGCCTTCCCCGCCCGGTCGCGTGCGCTCACCACGGGATCCTTCACGCCCCAATCGATACCGAGGTCGGGGTCGTCCCATTTCAAGATCCGCTCCGCCGGCGGGTGATAGAGCGCGGTGCACTTGTAGGTGAAGATGGTGCCGTCCTCGAGCGATACGAAGCCATGGGCGAAACCCTCGGGCACGTAGAGCATCTCCTTCCCGCGGTCGTCCAACCTCAACTTCACGTGCCGGCCGAAGGTGGCGCTCCCCGGACGCAGGTCCACGCACACGTCCATCACGGAACCCACCACCACACGCACCAACTTGCCCTGTGCATGCGGCGCTCGCTGCAGATGCAGTCCGCGCAGCACGTTGGCGGCGGAGCGGCTCTCGTTGTCCTGTACGAACTGCACGTCCAGACCGGTGGCGTCGGCGAACTTCCGCGCGTTGAAGGACTCGAGGAAATGTCCACGTTCATCGCCGAACACGTCGGGACGGATCAGCAGCAGGCCTTCAAGGGCCGTACGTTCCACGATCATGATGACTTGCCTTTGATGCGGTCCCACATCCCGGTCCGCGGCCGACGGGTGTTGGCCCGTTCCTCGTAGTAGCCATAGCCGGCACCGTATCCGTACCCGTAACCGTAGCCGTAGTTGTAGCCGTACTTGTTGCGGTCGATGTCCACTCCGTTGAGGACGGCGCTGAGCTTGGAGATGCGGTTCTCGTTGATCAACCGGTCCGCGTTGTGCACGAAGGTCTTCTTGGAATAGTCGGACCGGAAGATGTAGATCGGGATGTCCGCCTTCTGGATCATGGCGATGCCATCGGTAACCAGGCCCACGGGCGGATTGTCGATCAGGATCACATCATACCGGGTCTTCAGTTCCTCGAGTATGTCCGTCATCCGCGGGCTGATGATCAGCTCGCTGGGGTTGGGGGGGATGGGCCCTGCGGTGATCAGGTCCAGGTTCAGCATGGCACTGCGCTGGATGCACTCGTCCATGGTGTTCCGGTTGATGAGCAGGGTGCTCATGCCCATCGCGTTGTCCACACCGAAACCCAGGTGGATCTTCGGCTTGCGCATGTCCAGATCGAGGATGATCACCCGCTTCCCGCTGAAGCTGATGATGCCCGCCAGGTTGATGGCCACGAAGGTCTTCCCTTCACCGGAGATCGTGCTGGTGACGGCGATGATGCGCGCCCCGGGACTGTTGTCCACGAAGTCCAGGTTGGTCCGTACGCTCCGGAAGCTCTCGGCGATGAGCGACTTCGGGTTCTTGTCCACCAGCAACTGGCTCACGGGGATCTCCTTCTTGTACTTGGGGATCATGCCCAACACACTGATGGAGGAGTTGCTGGCCTTCACGATATCGTTCAACGAGGTGATGTTGTCGTGCAGCACGTAGCGCACCAGCACGATCAGGAAACCGATGATCATGCCCGTGGCGAGGTAGGAGATGATCACCAGGTTGCGGTCGGGACTCAAGGGCGACAGGGGCACCACCGCGGACTCCAGCACGCTGTTCTCCGGCACGAAGCCCGCCCGGCTGATGCGGTACTCGATGTCCTTCTCCAACAGCTGCGTGTAGTACTTCTCGTTGATGTTGAACAGCCGCGCCACGCGCGCATAGGCGAGCTCCTTCTCCGGCACCGTGCTGAAGCGCGATTCGTATTCCTTGATCTTGGCTTCGATATCGTGCTGCCGGGAAGCGATGCGGGACCGGAGGGTGGTGATGCTCTCGAGCACCATGCGTTGCTGCAGCGCGATCCGACGCTCCACGTTCATCACGGCCTCGTTCACGGGGGTCATCTCCCCCGCGTATTCCTGCTTCCGGTCCAACAGTTCCTCCAGGGTCTTGATCGGACCCGCCAGCGTCTGCTCGAACGAGGTTCCCACCAGCAAGGGGATCAGCGTGTACGAGTCCACCTGCTCCACCTGGCCTTGGGTGGAGCGTTCCACTTCCAGCAGCAGGTTGTCCTCGATCCGGAGCTTCAGCAGTTCATCCTCGTACTCATCGGTGCGTTCGAGCAGAAGGGGCACCAACTGCTCCATGTTGGCCACCTTGTTGTCGCGCTTGAACTCCTGCAGATCGTACTCGCTCCGACGAAGGTCCTCGAACACATCGGCCTTCTGGGATTCGATGAAGCGCAGGATGCTCTCGGCGCTCTGGCTCTTACGTTCCACATCGAACTCGATGAAGGCCTCGGCCATGGTCTGCGCCAGGTCACGCGCCAGGATCGGGTTCTTGTCCCGGCAGGCGATGGAGACCGTCTTGGCATCGGGGTCGGTGAGGGTCACGTTGATCTGCGAACGG
>DASWWQ010000033.1:0-21541 GCA_036405935.1 Flavobacteriales bacterium | reverse complement strand
CGGTGCGCTTCTCCAGATCGCGGAACACCTGCGAGGCTTCGGTGGTCTTGCCCTGTGCGCTCAAGGTGTTGGCCAGGCCGAAGTACACTTCGTACCGGTCGGGCCAGCGCTCGAGGATCTCCTGATAGGCCTTGGTGGCTCCCGGGAGGTCGCCCAGCTGGCTGCTGAGGTCGGCCAACAGGAAGCGGTACCAGATGTTCTCCTTGTCGGTGGCCACGGCCCGTTTCGCCATCGCCAAGGCCTCGTTGCCTTGCTGTGCGGCGTGGTAGAGCTTGCTCAGTTCGAACATGCTCGCCGCATTGCGCGGGTCGGCCTTCAGGGTGGCGTTGTAGAGCTGCACGGCCTTGCCCATGTCGCCCTTGAGGCGGGCCTCATTGGCCTCCATGAAGAGGCGCATCACCTGGGCCCTGCGGTCCTTGGTCACCGGATCGCCCACCACCTCGGTGGGCTCCTTGAACACCGCTTTGTCGGTCACCGCCTTGCTTCCGCCACAGGCGGAAAGAAGCACCGCAAGGATGGCGGCGAAGGGCAGGGGCAGGAGGCGGGGCACGGAAGGGTCAGGCTAAGGTACTATCGTCACTGAGGCTCAGGTCCAAGGCTTTTCCGGTGACCGTGGCACGCTGACCGATCATGCTGTTGTCGATCACCGCGTCCTGTACACGCACCTCGCTGCGCAGGATCGAATTCCGTACCACGCTGCCTTGGATGGTGCTTCCATGTTCGATGGAGACGTTCGGACCCACGATGCTGTTCAGGATCGTTACGCCTTGGCCGATGTAGCAGGGCGCGATCACCAAGCTGTTCTCCTGCTTCAAGGAAGCGCTCACCAGGTCGCCTGCTTTCGTGCCAGGGTCCTTCGAAAGGAAGCCGAGCACCTTGGTGTTGGTGTCCACCATGGCGTTCTTGTTGCCGCAGTCCATCCACACGTCGACGCTGCCGGCCTTGAAGCGGGCACCCTTCCGCTTCATGTTCTCCATGGCGTTGGTCAGCTGGTACTCGCCCTTGTCCTTGATGTCGTTGTCGATCAGGAACTGCATCTCCTTGCGGAGGTATTCGCCATCGGCGAAGTAGTAGATACCGATGATCGCCAGGTCGCTCACGAAGGTCTGTGGCTTCTCCACGAACTCGGTGATGATGCCTTGGTCGTCGAGCTTCACCACACCGAACGGCCTGGGGTCGTCGACCTTGTTCACCCAGATCACCCCGTCGCAGTCCTTGTCCAGTTCCAGCTTGGCACGGAAGAGCGTATCGGCGAAGGCCACGATCACCCGGCCGTTCAATGCGCTTTGGGCGCAGAGGATGGCGTGCGCGGTGCCGAGGGCCTCCTTCTGGTAGTGGATGGTGCCCTTGCTGCCGATGGCCTTCGCGATGGCCACCAGTTCCTCCTCCACCTTCCTGCCGAAGCCGGGATGGACGATGAAAGCCACCTCTTCCACGGGTTCGCCGGCCACGGCGGCCAGGTCCTCCACGAGGCGTTGTACGATGGGCTTGCCGGCGATGGGCAGCAGCGGTTTGGCGGTGGTGTGGGTATGCGGTCGCATCCGCTTGCCCATACCGGCCATGGGGACGATGATCTTCATTCGGGAGTGTGGTTCACCACGGAGGCACAGAGAACACGGAGGAGCTCAACTTGTTCTTCCCCGTGGTGAAAGGTCTTTGTTTCGTGCTGTCGCGGTTCAGTTGGTGCCGGTATGCCCGAAACCGCCCGCGCCGCGTTCAGTGGCGCGAAGGTCCGCACTTTCCGTGAAAGTGGCCCGCAGGTACCGGGCGATGACGAGCTGGGCCACCCGTTCACCATCCTTCACCACGAAGGCCTCCTGGCCGAGGTTCACCAGCAGCACGCCCACTTCGCCCCGGTAATCGGCGTCGATGGTGCCCGGGCTGTTGAGCACGGTGATGCCGTGCTTGAAGGCCAGTCCGCTCCGGGGCCGCACCTGGGCCTCGGTGCCCTCGGGGAGCTCCAAGTAGAGGCCGGTGGGGATGAGGGCACGCTGTCCGGGCTCCAGGATCACCGAACGATCGAGGTTCGCGCGCAGGTCCATGCCCGCGCTGTGCTCGGTGGCGTAGCCGGGCAGCGGGTGTCGGCTCTTATTGGTGATGCGGACGGCAATGCCCTCGGCGGTGATCGTGGTCATGAGGGCAAAGATCCACGGGTCTTCAATTGGTTGCTTCAGGACAGCGGAACAAACTGCGAACAGCGGCCGGACGTGCGGTGTGCGATCAAGGGCTTACGCCTTCAACGCCCCCCGTTCCATCCGCCAAGCCACAGCGACGAAGCCCAGTAGTACGAACGACCGCAGCATGTACTTGAACACACCCTCCAAGGGCAGCTGCTCGCACCCCCACCACAGCACCACGGCGCTGGCGATGTAGAGCAGCACACGGCTCACATCGTACGGGATCGGATAGCTACGCTGGCCCCAGAGGTAACTGATGGCGGCCATGCTGAAGTAGCAGATCAAGGTGGTCCAGGCCGCGCCCATGTAGCCCAGCGCGGGGATCAAGGCGAAGAGCAGCACGATGGTGAGGATCGCACCGATCAAGCTGATGGTGCTGCCCACGCGCGGCCGGTCCGTGAGCTTGTACCATACGCTCTGGTTGTAGTAAATGCCCAGGAACACATTGGCCAGCATCAGGATGGGCACCACGCGCAGGCCCACGTGGTAGGCGGGGTTCGGGATGAACCACTTGAAGAGGTCCAGGAAGAGCATCACCACCAGGAAGGCGGCCATGCACACCGCCACGAAGATGTTCATGATGCGAGCGAAGGTGGCCGCACTGTTCTTCTCCTTGGCGTGACTGAAGAAGAAGGGCTCGGCACCCATGCGGAAAGCCTGGATGAAGAGGGTGATCAGCACAGCGAGCTTGTAGCACGCACCATAGATGCCGATCTGCGCGTCGGCCCCGGCCTCCGAGCCGGGGTCATCGGGCAGCAGGTATTTCAGGATCACGCGGTCCGCGGTCTCGTTCACCATGCCGGCGAGGCCCGCGACCATCAAGGGGGCACCGAAGGCGAACATGGCGCGCAGCAGGTCCTTGTCCATCGGTTTGAACGAAGGCCAGGAAGGCAGCAATACGAGCAATTTCACCGCCGTGCTCACGAGGTTGATGGCGAACACATAGGCCACGCCGAGTGCCGGATCGTAGACCGCGTCGATCAGCGCGTTGCTCTGGCCCATGTTGTACCGCTTCATGCAGTACAGCAGGAAGAACACGCTGAGCGCGATGTTCACCAGCACACTGAGCAGGTTGATGAAGGCGTACTTCCAAGGCCTTCCCTGTTGCCGCAGTCGCGCCATGGGGATGGTGGTGATGGCATCGATGCCGATGATGAGCACCAGCATCAGCACGGAGCTGGTGTAAGCACCGAAGTCGAGACCCTCCGCAATGTTGTTGGAGAACACCCCGCCGAACAGCATGAAGGCGAGCGCGGGGAAGAAGAGGCCCCACGTGGCGGTGGAGTACAACCTCACCCCCTGCCCCTCTCCCGGGGAGAGGGGGGCCTGAAGCTCACCCCCTGCGCCTCTCCCGGGGAGAGGGGTGGAACGCCCATCATCCCCCTGCCCCTTCTCCGAGGGAGAAGGGGAGCGGGAAGCGAAACGGAAGAAGGTGGTCTCCAGGCCGAAGGTGAGCACCACGTTGAGCAGGGCCGTCCACGAGTACAGTGCGGTGACCACACCGTACTCGGCCGGTTCGAACACGTACTGGCTGGTGTACAACGGCACCAGCAGGAAGTTCAGGAAGCGTGCAACGATGCTGCTGAGCCCGTAGATGGCCGTTTGGCCGGCGAGTTTGCGGAGGGCGCTCACGGGGTCAGCCTGTTCTCCAGGTCCATGCGCCCATGCAACACGCGGATGATCTCCATCGCGTTGGCGGCGCGGCCCGGTCGATAGAAGACGATATGTGATCCGACCTTGAGGCCGAGGTAGCCTTCGCGCGCATGTCCGAAGTACTTGCCGATCGTTGGGTCGTGAACGATGTGGTCGAATGCGTCGAGGATCAGACCCAAATAACGGTCGGCCTGCTCCAAGGACCAATGCTCAGCCGTGTACGACCAGATGTCCTCCAAGTCATCGGCGGCCGCTTGGCTGACCTTCAGCTTCATCGTTTCGCGGCGCGCTTCCGGTGCAGGTCCTTCATGAACGTGTCCCGGTCGAAGTCCACAACGAAGCCGGACCGTTCGCCTTTCTTGAGTTCCTTGATGAGGCTTTCCTTCTTCGTTTCCTCCACCTCGAACAACCGCAACGCAGCCCGGATCACTTCACTGACAGAGGTGAACTTGCCGGACTTCACTTGCCGCGCCACGAACTCCTCGAAGTGATCCCCGAGAAGGATCGATGTGTTCTTGCTCATGGTCTACCGGAGTGAACGCGAATATACCACGGATTGGTATCAAGGGTGGAATGCCGTGTCGGCTGCTGAACCCTTTGATGGCCGTCCGGCCGGTGAGTTCACGGGGCGCTCATGTTTTCAGAGGCCTCCCTGTTGAAGTTCTACGAATAACAGGAACGCCAGCGCGCGCAAGTGCATCCTGGACCTCTTGGAGGGAACGGATGTTGCCCTTGGAGAGACGGATCCGGTTTCCATCCTTCAAATGGAGGATTAGTCCATGAAAGGGAGTCCGTCCACCATGCCAAAATGAAGTGGGCTGCATTTCTTGTACTGCGTGGAAGGGAATGGATATGGCGCGGCCCAACACGGAACGCACGGACAGGGCCCCGCCTTCGGCGTTGATCAAAAGTTCAATGGGCCAAGTGAGAAGACCCTTTGCTGCGGGAACGAGTATCAGGAACAGGGGCAACAATGAGACGAGGCTGAAGATCACATTGTCCTTGGACGACGCCTTGTAACTAACGACGGACAGAATCGGAAGCATCAAGAGCGCGCCAAGTGCGATCATCACTATCCGCACGAGTATTACACCCTGGTTCAGCCCGACACGTTCCATTTTCTTCACGCACCCGTGAAATTCGCCTTGCGCTTCTCCACGAATGCCGTTGTTCCTTCCTTGAAATCCTCCGTGCCGAAGCACTTGCCGAACTCCTCGATCTCGCGTTGTAGGCCATTGGCACCGGGTTCGTAGCCGGCGTTCACCGCGCGGATGGCGGCGGCCAAGGCGGTGGGACTGTTCTTCATGATCCGCACGGCCAACTCGTGGGCGGTGTTCAGCAACTGGTCCTGTGGTACGACGCGGTTCACGAGGCCCCATTGCAGGGCGTCGTTGGCGTCGATCATCTGTGCGCTGAGGATCATCTCCATCGCCTTGCCCTTGCCCACGAGGCGCGGCAGACGTTGTGTGCCACCGTAGCCGGGGATCACACCGAGGCTCACTTCGGGCAGGCCCATCTTGGCGTTGTCGCTGGCGATGCGCACGTGCGCGCTCATCGCGAGCTCCAGACCACCACCGAGCGCGAACCCGTTCACCGCAGCGATCACGGGTTTGTTCAGCGCTTCCACATGATCGAAGAGCCGCTTCTGCCCATCGGCGGCGAGGGCCTTGCCTTCGGCCACGCTGAAATCCGCGAACTCCTTGATGTCGGCACCGGCCACGAAGGCCTTGGCGCCGCTGCCGGTGATCACCACCACGCGGATGCTCTTGTCGGCCTCGGCCTCGGTCAAGGCCTGGTCGAGTTCGGCGATGGTGGCCCGGTTCAGCGCGTTGAGCTGGTCGGGACGGTTGATGGTGATGGAACGAACGCCATCGGCGTCGGTGAGGAGGAGGTTCTGGTAGGACATGGATGACCGGACTTTGCCGATCATCGGATCGGATGATCGGGGTTCGGCAAATGTACCGGCCGGGTATGCAGCGGAAGCGTTACGAAGAACCGGGTGCCGATCCCTTCCTCCGACGTGAACCACACGCGTCCCCCGGCGTGTTCCACCATCCGCTTCACCATGGCCAGCCCCAGGCCCATGCCGCTGCTCTTGGTGGTGAAGCTGGGCGTGAATAGACGGTCGCGGATCGCTTCAGGGATACCGGTCCCGTTGTCGCGCACCTCGATCACGGCCTCGTTATTCTCCTGGCGCAACGACACCTGGACCTGGCCTTGGCGATCGTCCGGGATCGATTGCAGCGCATTCTTGATCAGGTTGTTCAGGATGCGCAGCAGGTGTTCGCGATCGGCGAGCACCGTCAGTTGTTGCCCGCCTTCGAACACCACCGTGACGTTGGGCGTACTGGTGAAGAGTTCCACGGCGGTGCGGGCCACCTCGGCGGGGTCGAGCAGCACGGGATGGGCGGGCGGCATCTGCGCGAAGTGGCTGAACTCCCCGGCGATCCGGCTCAGCACATCGATCTGTTCCACCAGGTTCCGGCTGAAGCGATCGAGGCGTTCACGGGCGTCGGGCAGGTCCGGTGTCCAGGTGTGCTGGAAGTGCTGGATGCTGAGCTTCATCGGCGTCAGCGGGTTCTTGATCTCGTGCGCCACCTGCCGGGCCATTTCGCGCCAAGCGCTCTCGCGTTCGCTGCGCGCGAGCCGTTCCGCGCTTTCGCGCAGCTCCTCCACCTTCCGGTTGTACACCTGCACGAGCTCACCGAGTTCATCCCGGCCGGCGTAAGGGATCGGCTCGTTGCGCGTGCCCAGGGCGATCCGCTCCAGACCTTTGCGCAGCGCCAGCAACGGACGGGTGGTCCACTGCGTGATCAGCGCCGCCGCGATACCGCTCAGCACGAAGAGCAGGGTGAACAGGTTGACCACGGCCACATACCCGGCGGTGCGCTCCTGATCGGCCTCGGTCTGCCGGGCGAAGTAGGGCATGGCGAGATAGGCCAGTGTTTCACCGCGGTCGTTGCGGAAGGGCATGTACGAAGCGCGGAAGCGCGCGGTGCCGATCCGTTCCTCCTGGGTGAAGGAGCTGCGGCCCAGTACGGCCACCTCGCGGTAGGCCACGGGATCCATGCGACGGGCGAGCAGTCCGGAGTTGAAGACCTGTTCGCGCGAGGTGGCCAACAGGGACCCGTCCGGCGCGTAGAGCGAGAGGTCCGTGTAGAACACGTTGCTGAAGCGCGTGAGCAGGTGGTCCAGGTACGGCGTCATCGACGGGGTGAGGCCGCCTTCGGCATGCAGCGTCTGGCGGAGCTCGGTGATCACCCCACGGGAACGGTCCTTCATGGCGCGGGTGGATCGTTGCTCGGAGCGGGTGTCCAGCGCATTCCGTGTGCCGATGGCGAAGAGCACCAAGCTTGTCGCGGCGAACAGCAGGATGCCCGTGCGCAGTTTCGCACCGAGCCCGAACCTTGGTGCGCGTGGTGTGCCCAGGAGGTTGCGCAGCAGCAGCAATAGGCCTCCCAGCAGGGCGAAGAGGGTGAAGAGGTAGGAGAAGGTGGTGAAATGGTCGAGTGCCGAAGGGATGCGGATGCCGAGCACCACCATGATGCCCCGTTGATCACCATAGGCCAGGAGGTCGTATCCGCGGTCCACGCGGCGTGCACCATCGGAGGGGATGGCATCGGACCAGCGCACGGGAAAGGCGTAGGAGCCGGTGCTTTCGGTGAGCGCACCCCGCTCGTAGCGTGCGGTGGCATAGTGTTGCTGGCGGTCATTGGCGAAACGATCCCCGGCCAGCAGCAGCTCGGGGAAGCCCAGCCCATCGGGCATCAGCCGTGGTTTCAGTTCCACCATCAGGGTGTGTGAGCGGGGATCGCGCAGGGGTACCACGCCGAGGTAGAGTGCGCTTTCGCCGGGGCGTTGCACGCTGCGCAGTGCGGTGTCACCGGCCGTGGGAACGCCTTGTTGGAAGCGCGCACGGAACTGCTCCTGGCTGGGCGGCGCATCGGAAGATGTGCTGCAGAGCATCGTGCCGTCCTGCTGGAAGAGATGCAGCCGCACATCGTAGCGGTCCCAATAGCCGTTGAAGAAGGCCTGCCGCACGAGCCGATCCAGGTCCGTGGAACTGCAGGGTGTGGTCAGCGCGCGGCGCTCGGAGCGGACGGTGTCCGGCAACAACAGGTCCTGCAGGTCGGGGTCGTTGCCGATGGCGATGGAGGCTTCCTGGAAAAGCAGCTCGATCACCGGGTCCTCCCCGGCGATCACGTTCTCGGCCAAGGTGGCGCGTTCGCTGTCCAGTCGTTTCAAGGTCTCGCGGTTCAGCACGTGCGCGGTGAACAGGGCCGGGGCGGCCACCAGCAACAACGCGCTGAGGAAGCGCAGCCGTTCGCTACGCGCCAGGAGGATGAGCGCGATCACCGTAGCGGGCCAACAGGACAGCAACGTGTCGTACACGCCGTTCATATGATAGATCACCAAGGTGATGGCGGTTCCCGAGGCCAGGAGCACCAGGACCGTCCCGATCGGTAGTGCGCACCAACGGAGGAACGCATCCGCGAACACCATCCAGGTGAGCAGGAGCAGAGCGATGCAGCCCATCGCGGTCCAGCTGAAGGCGTTGAAGCCTTGGATATGGAAGAGGTCGAGGCTTACGCTGCTGTCCCGCACCAAGGAGATGAGCACGTTGTTCAGTTCCGCGGCCCCCAGGAAGAGCAGGGCGAAGAGCGCCGCGGCGGTCATCGTGGCGCGCCGAGGTGGGCGGGAGCGCAACAGGGTGGAATGCAGGAACGAGGCGATGCAGAGCAACAGTCCTGAGCCGAGCGCCAGGTCGCCCAAGGAGGGCATCAGGAAGGATGCGCCGAAGAAGGAAGGGTCGAAGAGGGGCAAGGCCCCGAGCACGGGCCATGTGGGGAGCGACAGGGACAGGATCCGCAGACCCACCACGGGTGCGATGAACAGGAGCAAGGCGACCGCCGGCCCACGACGTGCGGCCGCTGTAAGCCAGAGCGCAGCCAGAGCGCAAACCGCGGACAGAACGGCCAAGGCCAGCCGCGCCAAGGGTACGGGTCCATCTCCGTTCAATGGATCCACGGCCAAGCGGAACATCACCTCACCCGAAGCATCGCGCACTACGGGTCCCATGCCGGGCTCCAGGGCGGCTTGGAGACCATCCCCCGTTCGGAATCCCTCCTCGAAATGCCGGGTGAGATAGCGGTTCTCGAAAGGGGGCTCGTACCACACACGACGCACGCCGTGCACATGGGTGCCTGCGGTGGAAACGATGGCGTGCAGGTAGAGGCCGTCGGCCAAGCGGAGGTGTGCGGCATGGACGGTATCGAGGTCGGGTCCGTGCGTCGGGGCCTGCCCGCTCCAGAGCACCGCCCGTCCTTCGCGCAGCACCAGCATGGCCTCCGTGGGGTCGGCGGGCGGTATGTTCCAGAGCTCCTCGCCACTGGCCTGCGAAGCGCGTGAGGCGAGTTGAAGGGTATGGAGTTCAAGCTGTGCTTGGGCCGAGCGCACCCGCTCCTGGAGTTCTTGGGCCGCTTGGGTCAGCCGGCTGTTCTCATCGGGTCCACGCAGCAATGCCGCTCCTGCGCCGGCAAGCATGGCAAGGGCCAGCAGGAAGGGTCTGCGGAGCATGGACGGGGCAGCGAACAAGGTGCGCGCCAAAGTAGCCCTTCAGCGTGCGAACGTCGGGCTCATTCCACCACGATGCGGCAGGCCGGTTGGCCCGGACCATCGGACTGCACCACGTAGACGCCCGGGGTCAAGCGCGAGAGATCGAGCACCACGGAGCCTTCCCGGCGTTCCGAGGGAACGGGAATGCGGCGGCCCATCACGTCCGACACGCTGAGTTCGCCTTGTGCATTCGTGATGGTGAGATGGTCGTGTGCCGGGTTGGGGAACACCGAAAGGAAACGCTGACCGAGGAGTTGGACCACTTCCACCGATGAGAATGTGCTGGTGCCATCATGGTCGATCTGCTGCAAACGATAGTAATGCGTTCCGCTGGGCACACGAACGTCGATGAAAGCATAGTGCAGGATGGAGGAACTGTTGCCCGCTCCCGGCAATTCGCCCACGGTCGACCAGGAGGAAAGATCCGGGGATCGATGCACCACGAAACTTGCGTTGTCCCGTTCGGAGGCCGTGCTCCAAGTGCACCGCACCTGATCGCCTTCGGCCGTCACGGAGAAGTCGAGGAGTTCGATCGGTAGGGGGGTCTGGCCGTTGTTCGTGGTGCCGAGGGTGAAACGCAGACCATCGGTGATGGCCGAGACACCGGCGAACCGGTACTGGCCGTTGCCCACGGAGGTGGCGCCGCTGATGGGGGTTTCATCGGCGAAGAGCCCGTCGTTGTCGGTATCGACCAGCAAGCGGAGATGGCCGGGATCCACACTGCCCAGGCCGGTGAGGTCGAACGTCAGGTCCACGGCGCCCACGTCCACCGGTGTGCCCGAGGTGCTCACCTCGCTCACGCGCCAGACGCGGCCCCAACGACCTTGCACCCCGCTAGGAAGGTCGGTGCTACCGAAGGTGCCGACCACACCGTTGTTGTGTCCCCACATCAGGAATTCGTTGTCGCCCAGGCCGGTGGCACCGTTGATACGCACAAGGCCGGTGCCGCGCGAGTCGGTATGCTGGTTCGTGCCGTTCACCCGGCCGATGCCCGCCACATCATGGTCGAAGTTCCCGTTGACGCCGTTGTCCTGGAGGTACACATCACTGCTGGCCAGGGCGATATCGTACCGCGCGGAGAGGTAGTTGTTCACGATGATGCGTTGCGCATCATTGAGGGTTTGGTTGTAGAGGATGATCTCGGCCATGGACCCGTTGAAGCGGGAAGACCCCGAGCCCGAGCCCGTGTGGCCCCTCAAGGTGCCAACGTACACGTGGCTGGAGTAGTTGGGTATGCTGGTGGAGCCCTCGGAGCGGTTGCCCACGGCGGTGTTTCCGTTGTAGAGGACCTGGTCGTTGGCGTCGCTGGGTGCGGCGCCGTGGTAGGTGAAACCGTTGATGTAGTTCACCCCTGTGCTCACGGGGTTGGTGCTGCTGGCCCGATGGCTCGTATTGTCGATGTCGAGGTGCTGCGTGATATCGGCCCCGTTGTTCCAGATGAACCAGTCGTAGGCCTCCTGCGTGTCCACCCCGTCGCGCTTCGAGAAGAAGCAGCGGGGCGCGCCGCTGGAGGTGCCGCTGTTGAGGCGGTACACCACGAAGCCGGTGAGGCCGGACATGCCCTCCAAGGTGGCGTTGTCCGGTATCACCATGTAGTCGTAGTTCGTCTGGTCGTTGTCGAACTCCACGGTGCGGTATCCGTTCATCGAGGCGTTGAACACGTTGGGCTGCAGCAGGGCGTTGGCCTGCGACGCATGGTTGTTGTTGCCCGAGCGGTCGGCCCAGCCGGATATGCCCGAGCCCGCGGTGGTGATGCCGTATGAAGCATCGAGCCAAAGGATGTTGTTGGTGGAGTTGCCGATGCCGCCAGGCCCGGTCTGGGCCATGCTGATCACGACGGGTAGGATCGTGGAGAGCAGGAGGGCGACGATTCGCATGAGGGTTTTCGGGGAGAGCGGGATCGGACAAGAAAGGCGGTCCGGGCGGGTGGCCCGGGGTATGCATCAGCCTCCGATGACGGTGGAGGTGGTGATGATCACGGGACGGAGCACGGGGTTGCCATCCACGTTGGCCTGGATGTAGTAGGTTCCCGGCTCCAGCAGTTCGGCGTTCACCACCACTTCATCCGCACGGATATCCAGGGACATGGTGATGAACTGTCCGCGGTTGTTCATGAGGCGCACATCGGTGAGGTCGCCGTGGGCGGATACGGCGAATCGGCCGGGTTCCAGGCGCGGCTCGATCAGCAACACTTGTTGCACCGGGCGGCTTACCGAAAAAAGGTCGGAGAGCTCCACCACGCGGCCGTTACGCTTATGGTCGAGGCGGTAGTACGAGACGCCGGGCAGCGGCGCTTCGTCCTCCACTTCATAGGCGCGTACCTCGTCATGGGGTCCGGCACCGGCCACTTCGGCAATGGCCTCCCACTGTCGGAGATCACCGGATCGCTCCAGGATGAAAAGCTCGTTGTGACCTTCGGACAAGGTGCTCCAGCGTACCTGTACGTTCCGGTCGCCTTGGCTTTGTGCCACGAAGGATACCAGTTCCAGGTTCGGCGCGGTGGCCGGAGCATCCGGAGCGGGACCACCGGCGGTGGCCAATAGGTCCGGGGCGGATTGGGCCTGGAGCAGGATGCTGACTACGGAAAATGGGATCAGTAGAGCTTTTTTCATGGTCCGTCGATTGGAACGGGCCATTGAACGAAGGAAAGGGCAGAGAGGTTCCGTTCCGCTGAAGGGCGTTACGTAGCGCAGAAGGATAAGGGCTGAAGCGGCCGTGCATCACCTCGATGGGATGCTTACCTTGCCTTGGCAAAAAAGAATCGGGCCTCCCAACTTACCCTTGGAATACATCCGATGATGCTCCGGCTCTTCTCTCCCAAGCGCCTTTGCGTCGTGTTCCGAAGGTAGTAGGGAAGGCCCGACGTTCTTCTCTTCAGTAATTCAACAGCACAAACATATTTCGGTGCGGAAGCCTAGGTTGTAGGGATATCCCTACATCTGCACCATCCACCAAAAAAGCGTCCATGGGCTGGGAGATCCTGTTGGCCGATGACCACACCATCATCCGGCGTGGCGTACGCGATCTGATCCGCGATCGGATACCGGGTGTGCATCAGGTACGCGAAGTGGGTTCCTGCGCGGAACTCTTGGCGGAGCTGCGCAAACAGGTACCGCATCTGTTGGTGCTGGACCTGGACATGGGCGATGGAAATGCCATCGAACTGCTGGACCTTTTCCGCCTACGCCATACCGATATGCGCGTGCTCGTCTTCAGCATGGCACCGGAGAACCTCTATGCACAACGCACGGCCTCCTTGGGCAGCGTAGGCTACCTGCGCAAGGGGAGCACGGAGGAGGAGATGGTGCAGGCCTTCCGCCAGGTGCTGCGCGGTGAGTGCTACGTGAGCCACGAGGAGGAGATGCGGCGGTTGGACCAAGGCGAAGGCATGGCACAGACCGGCTTCCAAGGCTTGAGCGACCGGGAGCTGATGGTGATGCACGAACTGCTGAAGGGCTTCAGCGTGGTGGAGATCGCGGCAAAGGGAGGTCTCAAGCCCAACACGGTGACCACCTACAAGGCCCGGCTGTTCGACAAGCTGGGAGTGAAGAACATCCTGGAGCTGCAGCGGCTGGTGGAGGAGAGCAAGCCGTGATGAGCCTGCGCCCACCGCTCGTCCTGTTGCTGCTGCTCGGCGTACTGCCGGATGGCCTGGGGCAGGGGCGCTGGTCCGTTCGGCATTTCACGTCGATGGACGGTCTGCCCCAGAACAGCGTGGTGTCCATGCTGTTCGAGGCCGATGGGCATCTGCTGCTGAGCACAGAGGGGGGCTTGGTGCGCTTCGACGGGTCCCGGTTCCGCCGCATACCGCTTCGTGGGGATGATGGCACCACCGGGGGACGTACCCGCACCTTGCTCCGTTTGGCCGATGGCACGGTGGCCGTGCGCGATGCCCGCAACAACATCGGAGTGTTGGCCGTCAACGAGGTGGTTCCGGTGGATCCGAAGGTGACATGGATGGACGATGTGCCCGAGATCACCGGCACGGTGCCTTCGCAGCGCATCCTCGCGCGCATCGGTGATGCGAAGAGGCCGTTGGTCAACTGGCACATGGCGAATACCACCTTCCTCCCATTGGCCGGCATGGAATGGGCCGTCCTAGGGGAGAACGCCCTGATGATCTTCGAGGATACCGTGCTCCGTGAGGTCCATCGGCACAACACCCGGGCGGAAGCACTGCTCCAAGGTCCTCAAGGACTTTTCCTGTTGGGCCAGATGGGAAAGGCGCTGCGTTTCGATCGGGCCGCAGGCCGGTTCAGTGAGGTGGAAGCACCCGGCTTGCCGAAGCTTTACCTGACACCGTGGAGATGGCACTGGCGTTCAGGTGAACCCTCGGGCTTCCTGTCGATCGCCCATCGCATCTGGCGCGTGAGCATGGCCGGACAGGGCGATTCCTTGACGTGCGTACCGCTCGATCTCGGGATCCCGGAGGGCGAAAGTGTAATTACCGTGGTGGAGGAGCCGCTGCATGGGCTCATCGCCGTGGGCACGGCTACGGATGGGCTGTACCTCTTCCAACACCGGCCGCTGCGCACATTGACCGCACCCGGTGCGAGTAATTTCTATGGCCAGGCACTCATCGGCGAGGACCTTCTCATCGCCGTGAACATGGACCGGTCCGCGGCCTTCCATATCGATGGCGAACCCTACGATCCCGTTCCGGATCCCGCTATCTCTTCGCTGTCCTTGGCCGTGGATCGGCGCAACAGGGTGCTTTTCTCGCACAAGGTCGGGCTCTGGCGATACGATCCAGAACTCGGCCGTATGGACACCCTGCGCAACGGACACATGGGCTCCCCCTACTGTTTCATGGCCGAGGGTGATTCGATCTGGGTGGGTTCATTGGGTGGGGTGGGCTACTTGAAGGACGATACGTTCCATCCGGTCAGTGCACTGGTGGGCAGGGGTTGGGCCTCGGTGCCCAGCGCTTTCTGCCGTGATATCGATGGCCACCTGTTGGCCGCCAGCTGCAACGGGCTTTTCCACTTGGACGGAAGTGGAATGGCCAGCATGATCACCGAGTTCACCGGACATTGCCCGCGCGCCCTCGCCCGGATCGGCGACCGGATCTTCGTAGGCACTTACGGCGATGGGGCCTATATCATCGATCGGCGGGGCATCCACCATCTGCCGTTGGACCGCAAGGGCTTCCTCGCCCATGTGCATACGTTCATGGACGATGGCAACGGGGATCTATGGATGAGCACCAACCAAGGGCTTTTCCGGGTACAGCTCGCGGAGATCGACGCGTGGTTGAACGACACCACCCGTTCCCTCTACTACGGCCGTTATGGGACGGAGGACGGCATCCTGAACCCGGAGTTCAACGGGTCATGCACCCCCGGGCATCTGGTGCTGCCGGACGGCACCGCATCGTTCCCCAGCATGGGGGGGCTGGTCTGGTTCAAGCCCTGGGAAGTGCCGGACCCTTACCCCACGGCGCCCATCCGGCCCTTGGAGATCTCGGTGGATGGGGAGCCGCACGCGTTGGACACGGCCTTGGTGATGCCTGCGGGCCACCGCGAGTTGAAGGTGGCCTTCTCGTTGTTGTATTGGGGATCGCCCAACAACGTGCAGTTGGAGTACGATCTGGACGGATCGGGTTGGTTTCCGGTGGCCGAAGGCGTATGGGAACTGGTGCTTCAGCGACTGCCGCCCGGGGGGCATCACCTGCGGATCCGCAAGGTGGGTTCCGAGGCTCGGGGAGATGAGGGGGCCTTGGACCTGGAATTCCGCGTAGCTTATCCCTTCTACCTCACCTGGTGGTGGCTGTCGTTGATGGTGGTGGTCCTCGTCGCACTGTTCTACCTGGCGGTGCGCTGGAACGCGGGCCGGCTCCATAAGCTCAATCTGGCCTTGGAGCGTAGTGTGCAGCAACGCACGGAGGCCCTGCAGAACGCCAATTCCGAACTGCGGCACTGGGTGGAGGTGAAGGAAACGCTGGTCTCCGTGATCTCGCACGACATCGTGGCGCCCTTGCGCTTCATCGCGCGCACCTCCAGCAGCGCTGTACGCGAGAGGGATGAACAACGGAGTGCCGGGACCCTGAACGACATCGCCCGATCCTCGGACCGGCTCTACTCGCATGCGCAGAACCTGCTCAACTGGGTGAAACACCAACAAGGTCACCTGCAGGTGCGACTGCTGCACATCCCCCTGAACGCCTTGGTGGACGAGATCATGGAGGTGATGCGGCTTCCGGCCGAGAGCAAGGGCCTGGAGCTGGTGAACGCCGTGTCGTTCGAGGATGTGCTACGCTCGGACCGCGACATCCTGTCGGTGGTGATCCAGAACCTGGTGAGCAACGCCGTGGCGCACACGGTGAAGGGAGGGATCCGCGTGGAAGGGGAGATACACGGCGAGGAATACCACCTCATCGTGAAGGACACGGGAACGGGCATGCCGCTGCCCATGCGGACCTGGATCCTCAATGCCAGCACGGGCCAAGGGGAGTTACCGGAACGTCCGAAAGGGCAGGGCCATGGCCTGGGCTACCTGATCATCAAGGCCTTGCTTCCGTTGATCGGGGCCCGGTTGGAGATCGAGAGCACGGCGAACGAAGGAAGCAGGGTCCACGTGGTGCTGCCCTTGTCAATGTAGTTCGTCGTCGGACCAACGCTGCACATTCATCGACGAACGAGGGGTTCACGGAACTTTTCGGACTGGAGGGCGGTATAAACGGCCGGGCCCTGAAGAGGGCCTGCCCCTTAATCTCTCTCCCAGATGAAAAAAGCGATCCTCCTCGCTTTCGGTATCGCGCTTACGTCCGTGCTTTTCTCCCAGACGGGAACGGAATTCTGGATGGCCCCCCCGGAGGTCACCCAAGCCCACGGGGACCAACCGATCTACTTCAACGTCACCACGTTGGACCTGCCTGCGGTGGTCACGATCGCGCAGCCGGCGAATGCCGCGTTCAACGGAGGCACCCCCATCGTACTGAACCTGGCCGCTCATACCGCAGTGCGGTACGACCTCACCGCGCTGAAGAACCAGTTGGAGACACGGCCCACCAACACGGTGCTCAACACCGGCCTGCACATCACCGCCACGGCCGACATAACCTGCTACTACGAACCCAGCTTCTCCAACAACCCGGACATCATGGCCCTCAAGGGTCGCAACGGTCTGGGCCTGGAGTTCTACATCCCCCTGCACAAGCACGCCCCTTTCTACAACCACGATTTCGGTGGATCCGACAAGGCCTATGCCTCCTTCGACATCGTGGCCACAGAGAACGGCACCGAGGTGATGATCTATTCGCCGGTCCCGGTGGACGGACATCCCGCGCTCACGGCCTTCACCGTGGTGCTGGACCGGGGTCAGACCTATTCCTGCGCTTGGACCGGTGCCAACTACACCCAACCGTCCACGCACCCGTCGGGTGCCGTTGTGCTGGCCAACAAACCGGTGGCCATCAACATCAAGGACGACAGCAACCACAATCCCAGCGGCGGCTGCTATGACCTGATGCTCGACCAGATCGTGCCGGTGAACATCCTCGGAACGGACTACGCGGCCATCAAGGGGCAGCTGAACGCCACGGGCGATGAGTCGCTCTTCGTGATGGCCGTGGAGAACAACACCAAGGTGTACATCGATGGCAACGCCACCCCGGTGGCCACGCTTTTCGCCGGTCAGTACTACCGCCACGACATGGATGGTCTGGTGGCGCCGATCACCTCCAGCTACGTGCACACCACCAAGCCGGTCTACGCCATCCACGTCACCGGTTTCGGCTGCGAGCAGGGCATGGCCATCCTTCCGCCCTTGAATTGCGCGGGCAGCCGCCAAGTGGGCTTCACGCGTTCCACCAACGAGGGTTTCTTCCTGAACCTGCTCGTACGCAGCGGCTCCGAGGATGACTTCGTGGTGACGCCCAACACGGCGAGCATTCCCGCCTCCGCCTTCAATCCCGTTCCCGGAACGGCCGGCGAATGGATGGCCGCGCGCATCGCCTACAACACCACCGAAGTGCCCACGAACGGTGCCTTCGTGGTGAACAACACCACCGATGTGTTCTCCCTCGCGGTGATCAACGGCGGAGCCGGCTCCGGTTGCCGCTACGGCTTCTTCTCGGAGTTCGCGGGTGAGATCATCGTGAGCGCGGGTGTGGACCAAACGCGTTGCGCCGGCGATACGGTGAACCTGATCGGCAGTGTGAACGGCGGCTCCACCACCGGCGAATGGACGAGCACCGGCAGCGGCACCTTCCTGCCCTCGAACACGGCGCTGAACGCGAAGTACGTCCCCAGTATCGGCGACCAGGCCCTCGGTACGGTCACGCTCACGCTGACCTCCACCGGCAACTGTACGCCCGAAAGCGACCAGATGGTGGTGACGCTCCAGGAGAAGGCCATCGTGGATGCGGGCGTGGACCTGCAGGTCTGCACCAACAACCCCGCAGTGACCATGGATGGTGAAGTGCTCAATGCCCTGGGTGGTGTTTGGACCACCGCGGGAGGCGGCACCTTCCTGCCCAGCAACTCCAACATGGCGGCCACCTTCACGCCCACGCCGGCGCAGATCGCTTCGGGCGGCCTCACGATCAAACTGACCTCGAACGGCAACGGTGTCTGCCCGGCCATCCAGGACAGCCTTCATCTGACCTTCACGCCGGCGCCGACGGTGAACGCCGGTGCGGACCAAAGTCTCTGCAGCAACAACGCACTCGCCCACCTGAGCGCGGCCATCACGGTGGCCAACGGCGTGCAGTGGAGCGGCGGCACCGGTCTGTACACGCCGGGAAGCGCAGCGCAGAACATCACCTATACGCCGAGTCCCACGGAGATCGCCAACGGCTTCGTGACGTTGACGGCCACCACCACCGGCATGGGCAACTGCGGAGCCGTGAGCGATCAGGTGACCCTGACGTTCACGCCTTCGCCCACAGCGAACGCCGGTGCCGACGCATCGGTGAGCAGCAACAACGCCAACGTCACCCTCAACGGCAGCGTGACGATAGCAACGGGAGGTCAATGGTCGGGTGGATTGGGGTCCTTCAACCCCGGCAGCTCGGCCCTGAACGCCGTGTACTCGCCGACCGCCGCGGAGATCGCCGCCGGCAGCATGACGCTGACGTTGACCACAACGGGCAACGGCACCTGCTCGCCCACGAGCGATGAGATGACGATCGTCTTCACCGCAGCACCCACGGCGAATGCGGGTCCCGACCAGGTGATGTGCGCCAACAATGCGGCCACGCAACTGAACGGTAGTGTGACGGTGGCTACGGGCGGCATCTGGACCGGTGGCAGCGGAACGTACAACCCGAGCAACAACGCCCTCAACGCCATCTACACCCCTTCAGCGGGTGAACTCTCCGCCGGCAGCGTGACCTTGACGTTGACCACGGTGGGCAACGGCAACAGCAATCCGGTCGCGGACCAGATGACGATCGTCTTCACCGGTGCGCCCGTGGCGAACGCCGGACCGAACATCACCGTGTGCGCCAACCAGCCGAATGCGCAATTGGGTGGATCCATCACCAATGCCAGCGGTGGTCTTTGGAGCGGTGGATCGGGCAGCTTCTCGCCGTCCAACACCAGCCTCAGCGCGATCTATCAACCCACGCTGGCGGAGATCGCTGCGGGCAGCGTCACGTTGACCTTGACCACCACGGGCATCGGGAGCTGCGCCCCGCACAGCGACCAATTGACGATCACCATCAGTCCGGCCCCCACGGTGAACGCCGGCAGCGACCTCACCAGCTGCGGCAACAACGCCGCGGTGACCCTGAGCGGGTCGGTGACCAACGCCACGGGCGGTGTCTGGAGCGGAGGAACGGGGGTGTTCTCGCCCAGCGTGACCGCTTTGGGCGCCACCTATATGCCGAGCACGAACGAGATCGCCGCCGGTACGGTGACCCTGACCTTGACGAGCACGGGCAACGGCATCTGCGCCGCCGTGAGCGACCAGGTGATGCTGGTGTTCTCGCAACCGCCGGTGGTGGAAGCGGGAGCGAACATCACGGTATGCCGCAATGCACCGCAGGCCACGCTGAACGGCAGCGTCACCATCGCCACGGGTGGGGTGTGGTCGGGCGGCGGTGGCACCTTCAGCCCCAACGCCAACACGCTCAACGCCACCTACACGCCCAGTGCCGCCGAACTCGCCTTGGGCACGGTGACCCTGACGCTGACCAGCACGGGCAACGCGAACTGCAACGCCGTATCGGACCAGGTGACGATCACGATCCTGCCTTCACCGGTGGTGGATGCAGGCAATCCCCTTTCGATCTGTTCCAACAATGCGAACGTGCAATTGGGAGGCTCGGTCAGCGGAGCAGGTGGTGGACAATGGAGCGGCGGTGCGGGCACCTTCACCCCTTCGGTGACGGCCCTCAACGCGGTGTACCATCCCACGGCCGGTGAGATCGCCGCGGGCAGCATGTCCCTGACCTTGACCACGATCGGCAACGGCTTCTGTGTGGCCGTGAGCGATCAGGTGCAGATCACCTTCACGCCTCCGCCCACGGCAGAGGCCGGCACGGGTGGTGTGCGCTGCGCGAACAACGCGGGCATCCAGCTGAACGGCAGTGTCACCATCGCCAACGGTGGTGCATGGTCCGGCGCGCAGGGCACCTTCACGCCGAATGCGAACACGCTCAATGCCACCTACATGCCCTCGGCCGGTGAGATCGCCGCAGGCTCCGTTACGCTGACGCTGACCACCACGGGCAACAATGGTTGCACGGCGGTGAGCGACAACGTCACCTACACCTTCACACCTGCACCCACCGCCAATGCCGGTACGGATGCCAGCACCTGTGCGAACAACGCTTTCGTGGACCTCTCGGGCAGCATCACCGTGGCCAGCGGTGCCCTATGGACCGGTGGTGCCGGTACCTACAGCAACGGCTCCTCCGCCTTGGTGACCCGCTACACGCCGACCGCCGCGGAGATCGCCGCGGGTACGGTGACCTTGACCTTGACCACCGTGGGGAACGGCATCTGCAACGCCGTGAGCGACGCGATGACGATCACCATCGATCCCGCACCGATCGTCGATGCCGGTAGTCCGCTTTCGTCCTGCGCCAACAGCCCCTCCGCACAGCTGGCGGGCACGGTGCAGAACGCCACCGGCGGCATCTGGAGCGGCAACGGCACCTTCACGCCCAGCGCGAACAACCTCAACGCGACGTATCAACCCACACCCGCGGAGATCGCTGCGGGAACCGCCATCATCACCCTCACGAGCACCGGCAACGGGCTCTGCAACGCGGTGAGCGACCAGGTGGTGCTGACCATCACCGCCGCACCCGTGGTGAACGCCAACGTGGACCAGGTGCTCTGCGCCAACAACGCGACCGCGCAACTGAACGGCAGTGTGCAACACGCTACGGGAGGCCAATGGTCGGGCGGTCTCGGCACGTTCGCGCCGACAAGCACGAGCCTGAACGCCACCTACGCCCCGACGGCCGGTGACCTGGCCACCGGCAGTGTGAAACTGGTGCTGACCTCCACCGGCAACGGCGGATGCGTGGCCACCACGGACACGATGCGGATCAGCTTCACGCCGGCACCCACGGCCAACGCAGGCAGCGACGTGAGCGTGTGCGCCAATGCGGCCAGCGTGACCTTGAACGGTTCGATCACCGTTGCGGGTGGCGCGCTGTGGAGCGGAGGAACAGGAACGTTCAGTCCGAACAATACCACGCTCAATGCCACCTATACGCCGAGCATGTCGGAGATCTCCGCCGGTTCCGTGGACCTGACGCTGACCACCACGGGCAACGGCAACTGTACCGCGGTGAGCGACGCCATGCACATCACCATCACGCCCGTGCCGGTGGTGAATGCGGGTCCCGACCTGAGCATCTGCCGCAACAACGCCACCTTCACCCTGAACGGTTTCGTGGGCAATGCGCCCGGTGCGATCTGGACCGGTGGAGCAGGCACCTTCTTCCCGGGCAACACGTCCACCATCACCAACTACACGCCCACGCCCGGTGAACTGGCCGCCGGCTCCTTGACGCTGACCTTATCGTCCACGGGCACCACGGTATGCGCGGCGATGAGCGATGCCATCACGATCACCTTCACCAACGGACCTACGGCCGATGCCGGGGCCGACCTCAGTGTGTGCGCGAACGCACC
>DASWWQ010000032.1:0-1717 GCA_036405935.1 Flavobacteriales bacterium | reverse complement strand
GCGGCACCCCGGATGCCGCAGGGGTTTGGACGGCACCCGGAGGTGGGCCCAGCGATGGCACCCTCGATCCCGCCACCGGTGCGGGCGGTACCTATACCTACGTCGTTTTGGGCACGGGACCTTGCGCCAGTGCATCGGCCTTGGTGGAGGTGCAGTTGGCGCAGCCCGCGAATGCCGGTAGTGATGGTGCGATCACCCTCTGCGTGGATGCCGATCCCGTGGACCTCTTCACCCTGCTGGGAGGCACGCCCGATGCGCAAGGCATTTGGTATGATCCGACCGGCGTGGTCACCACCGCGATCCTGGATCCCGCCACCGCTGCCGCCGGATCCTATGGATATCTGGTGGAAGCGCCTGCTCCCTGCGGCAACGCCCAAGCGCAGGTGCTGGTGTCGATCATTGACCTGCCCGCCTTGGCCGTTCAGGTGTCGGCGACCGAAGGCTGTGCTCCCTTGGAGGTCACCTTCAGCGCGGGGGAAGCCCTTCCGGCCGATTACACGTGGAACCTGGGCCCGGCCGGCATCTGGACGGATCCTTCCCCCACCGTGGTGCTGTCCGAACCCGGCAGCTACAGCGTGGAACTGACGGTGGATGCCGGTGGCACTTGTGCGACGAACATCGTGGTGCCCGGACTCGTGGTCGTGCACGCCCAGCCCACGGCGGCCTTCAGCATCGTGCAACCGTCCAACGTCGCCGGACAGGTGCTGGTCCAACTCCACAATACAAGCAGCGATGCGCAGTCGTACCTGTGGGACCTCGGTGGTCAAGGGGGCTCTACGGTGGAGCATCCTGCGGCCTTCTTCCCGGCCGATGTGGACACCGTGTTCACCATCTGTCTGGCAGCTTTCGCTTCCCAATCCTGTGCAGATAGCATCTGTCAGCAACTGGTGCTGGAGGGCGGCTTGCAGGTACGCGTGCCCAACGCCTTCACCCCGGACGGCGATGGCATCAACGATGGTTTCATGCCCATCGTGGTGGGCATCGCAGCCGACGACTACGAGTTCATGATCTTCGATCGGTGGGGGTCGCCGCTCTTCCGCAGCGGCACCCCGGGGCAGGCCTGGGATGGCCGATCGTTGTCCGGCGACGAGGTTCCCCAAGGGGTCTTCATCTGGAAGCTGTGGACGCGGGAGGGCCGCACGGGCGACCGGGTCGAGCGGATCGGCCACGTCACCTTGCTCCGATAGGGCGGAAGGCCCGAAGTATCTTCGCGCCTTCAAACCGCCGCTGTGCCCGAACGCCTCGTCATCATCCCCACCTACAACGAGAAGGAGAACATCCGCGAGGTGCTGGCGATCGTCTTCGGTCTCCGTCCGGAATTCCACGTGTTGGTGGTGGACGACGGTTCGCCCGACGGCACGGCTTCGATCGTGAAGGAACTCCAGGCCTCGGTGTACGGGGATCGCCTGCATCTGATGGAGCGCAAGGGCAAGCTGGGTCTGGGCACGGCCTACATCGCCGGGTTCAAATGGGCGTTGGACCGGCAGTACGCGTACATCTTCGAGATGGACGCCGACCTCAGTCATTCGCCGCCCGACCTCGTTCGCCTGTACGATGCGTGCCACAGCGGTGGTGCGGACATGAGCGTGGGTTCGCGCTACGTCGATGGGGGCCAGGTGCGCGACTGGGCCTGGAACCGCGTGATGTTGAGCTATTGCGCTTCGTTGTACGTGCGCACCGTGCTCTGGCTCGGGGTGAAGGACACCACGGCGGGTTT
>DASWWQ010000031.1:0-10896 GCA_036405935.1 Flavobacteriales bacterium | reverse complement strand
TGCGCCCGCAGGTACCAACGTCAACTTCCTCGCCGTTCAGGAAGGGGTGCTGCACATGCGGACCTACGAACGCGGCGTGGAGGATGAGACCTTGAGCTGCGGTACGGGGGTGACGGCCGCGGCCTTGAGCGCCCTGTCACGGGGACTCCTGGCCTCGCCGGTCCGGGTGATGACCCGGGGTGGCGAGTTGCTCGTGGAGGCCGAGCGCCACGGGGAGGGCTTCCAAGAGGTGCAATTGATCGGCCCTGCCGCACCGGTGTTCACGGGAACGTTCACCGTCCGATCCAACCCATGAAACGCTGGAAGATCGTGCTGGTGGTGGCCTTGGTGCTGGTGTTCGTGGCCGGTATCCTCGGGCGTCACCTGTGGACCAGCATCTTCAGCACCTTGCCCGGAACCGAGGAACGGGACCGGATCGTGCTGGTGCCCAGTGGATCGGACTTCGAGCAGGTGATGGACAGCTTGAAGGCCGCCGGGCTGGTGGACGACGAACGGGCCTTCCGTTGGTTGGCGGGATACAAGAAGTACGACCGGAAGGTGCGTCCCGGTCGGTACGTGATCCCCGAGGGCACCAGCGCCAATACCTTGATCAACAAGCTGAGGAGCGGCGAGCAGGATCCGGTGCGGGTCACCTTCAACAACATCCGGAACCTGCCGCAGCTGGCCGGCCGGGTGGCCCGGTACATCGAGCCCGATTCGGCGGAGTTGATCCAAGCGATCCTCGATCCGGCAACCGTTGAACGACTGGGCTTCAACGCGAACACCATGATCGGCCTTTTCGTACCGAACACCTATGAGTTCTGGTGGACCACCACGCCCGAGGCCTTCCTGGACCGCATGGCGAAGGAGTACCGGACATTCTGGACCGAGGAACGTCGGGCCAAGGCCAAGCAGCTGGGCATGTCGCAAAGCGAGGTGAGCACGCTGGCCAGCATCGTGCAGGCGGAGACCGGACGCGCTTCGGATGCGCCCATCATCGCGGGTGTGTACCTGAACCGGTTGCGCATCGGTATGCCGCTCCAGGCCGACCCGACCTTGAAGTACGCCTTGGGCCTGGACAGCCTGAACCGCATCCTCAACGTGGACAAGCGCGTGGATTCACCCTACAACACCTACACCCACAAAGGCCTGCCACCGGGTCCGATCAACCTGCCCGAGGCGCGCTTCGTGGATGCCGTGCTGGCGGCACAGAAGCACGAGTACATCTACTTCTGCGCCGACGAGGACCTCGATGGGGGCAGCAATTTCGCCCGTACGTACGAGCAGCATATGGTGAACGCCCGGCGCTACCAGAAAGCGCTGAACGCCCGCGGCATTTACCGTTGAGTTGTTCAAAGCGTCACCTTCCGTCCCGATGGGCCGTATGAGGGCCGGCTATTTTCGCCCTCGAACATCAGTACTATGAGCAAGATCAAGTTCGGCACCGACGGATGGCGTGCCATCATCGCGGAGGAATTCACCGTGGACAATGTGGCCCGGGTAAGCGTGGCCGTGGCCCGATGGGTCAAGGAACATTTCCCGAAGGACCCCGCGATCGTGCTGGGACACGACTGCCGTTTCGCCGGATCGCTCTTCGTGGACACCGCGGCGAAGGTGTTCACTAGCCAGGGCATCCGCGTCCATCGGGCCAAGGGCTTCGTCAGCACGCCGATGGTGTCGTTGGGCACCTTCGAACTGAAGGCGAGCCTCGGGGTGATCATCACCGCCAGCCACAATCCGCCGAGCTACAACGGCTACAAGTTGAAAGGTCATTTCGGAGGTCCGCTGATCCCCGAGGAAGTACAGCAGATCGAGGACATCATTCCGGATCAGCACGGCGTGGACCTCGCGCGCATCGACCTGGAGGCCGCCGCCGCGAAGGGCCTGCTGAAGGACGTGGACCTGGAGACGATGTACGTGAAGCACGTGGAGAAGAGCTTCGACCTGGCCGCCATCCGCAACTGCGGCATGAAGTGGGGCTATGATGCCATGTACGGTGCGGGACAGAACGTGGTCCGTCGCATCCTTCCCGATGCCACGTTGCTGCATTGCGACTACAACCCGTCGTTCATGGGCCAGGCTCCTGAACCGATCCACAAGAACCTGATCGAGTTCAGCAACCTGATCAAGAAAGGGGGCATCGATTGCGGCCTGGCCACCGACGGTGATGCGGACCGCATCGGACTGTACAACGGCAAGGGCGAGTTCATCGACTCGCACCACATCATCCTCCTGCTCATCCACTACCTGGTGAAGTACAAGAAGTTCACCGGCAAGGTCGTGGTGGCCTTCAGCGCCACGCCCAAGGTGAAGAAGATGTGCGAGCACTACGGGCTCGAGTACCAAGTGACCAAGATCGGCTTCAAGTGGATCAGCGGCATCATGGTGAAGGAGGACGTGCTGCTCGGCGGTGAGGAGAGCGGTGGCATCGCCATCAAGGGGCATATCCCCGAGCGCGACGGCATCTGGATGGGACTCACCATCTGGGAATTCATGGCGAAGAGCGGCAAGAGCCTCGACGACCTGATCCAGGAGGTGTACGCCATCGTGGGACCCTTCAGCTATGACCGCAACGACCTGCACATCACCGAGGAGCTGAAGCAGCAGGTGCTGAAGAACTGCGAGCAGGATTCGTTCACCGCCTTCGGCGACCTGCAGGTGCGGCGCCGCGAGACCATCGACGGCTACAAGTACTTCTTCGATGATGATCAGTGGCTGATGATCCGCGCGAGCGGCACCGAGCCTGTCCTTCGCACCTACGCCGAAAGCAGCAGCTTGGAAAAGGCGCACCGCATCCTCGACGCGTGCAAGAAGGCCATCGGGGCCTAGATCGAAGAGTGGTCCGTTCCCGGTCGACCGTTCGCGGTAGGCGCCGTGCCAACTGCGAACGGTCGACCGCTCACTGCGCACTGCAGCAGTAGTTTCGTCACATGCGCACCACGTTCCTTCGTTGGGTCTGCGGCCTGACGGTCTGGGGTGCGACGCCTTTCCTGATCCCGGCACAGGTGGTGGACAGCACCGATGTGCATCGGGGACGTGCATGGGTCGTGGGCGGTGGTGCCGGTGCCCTGGCCGTGGGCTCTTTGATCGCGTTGGACCAGGCCTGGTATGCCGACTACGAGCGTAGCGCCTTCCACTTCTTCGACGATGGCAACGAATGGTTGCAGATGGACAAGGTCGGTCACGCATGGACCACGTATACCTTGGCGAGCTACGGCCACGCGGCCTTCCGTTGGGCGGGGCTTCCGGAGAAGCGATCGATCTGGATCGGTGGTTCGTTGGGCTGGGCCTACCTCGCCGGCATCGAATACCTGGACGGCCGTTCCGCGGAATGGGGCTTCAGCTGGGGCGACATGGCGGCGAACACCTTCGGTACGGGGCTTTTCATCGCGCAGCAACTGGGCTGGAAGGAGCAGCGCATCGGCCTGAAGTACTCCGCCCATCTGACGGACTACGCTCCGCAGCGCCCGGAGGTGTTGGGCAGCACCACCCCCGAACGCATCCTCAAGGACTACAACGGCGCCACGGTCTGGCTCTCGGGCAACCTGAAGGCCTTGGGGTGTCAAGGGGCTCCGGCCTGGTTGAACGTGGCGGTGGGCTATGGCGCGCAAGGAATGCTGAACGCCGAAGGTGATCGCGGAGCCCATCGGCAGTTCTACTTCGCGCCGGATATCGCATTGTCCCGCCTACCCGTGAAGAGCAGGTTGTGGCGCACGGTGTTCTTCGTGCTCGATCGGGTGAAAGTGCCGCTACCCACGTTGGAACTACGCGAGGGTGGTTCCCTGCGCGGGCACTGGCTCTATTTCTGAAGCGTGCCGTCGAGCAGCATCAGTTGCACCTTCAGCACCGCGGCCACGGTGAGGCTGTCCGTGACCTCACCGCGTTGCACCATGCCGTAGAGTTCGGCGAAGGGCAGTTTGCGTTGTTCCAGTTCCTCGTCGTGGTCGGGCTGGGGCGCATGATAGTTGAGTCCTTGGGCCACGTAGATGATCGCGTACTCATCACTGGCGCTGTTGCTCAGGTCCATGCGCAGCACTTCACGCCAGCATTCGGCCTCGATGCCCACTTCCTCCCGCAGTTCCCGCTTCGCACTCTCGATCGGCGGTACATCGCGTTTACCTCCGCCTTCAGGGATCTCCCAGCTGTAGGCGCGGATGGGATAGCGGTACTGCCCCACGATCCACGTGTTCAACTCCTCATCCAAGGGTACGATGCCGATGGCCACGTTCTTGAAATGGATGGTGCCGTAGATGCCCTGCTTGCCGCTGGGGTCCAGCACATCATGGTGCGTCACCGCGATCCATGGGGTCTGGTAAACGAGCTCCTCCTTCAAGGTGGTCCACGGTCCGCGCTTCTCCATGGGGCGAAGATGGCAATAGGGGAGTTGGCAGTGGCCAGTTGACAGTTCGCCGTGGGCGGTCCGACAACTGCGATCTGTCAACTGACAACTCGAAAGATGTCACCCTGAGCCTGCCGAAGGGTTTTGCCGAACGCTTCGGCCAGCTCAGCGTGACAAGGAACTACGGTCTCTGGTAGTTGTCCAACCGGAACTGGATGTCCAGCTTGAACTCGCTTCGCACGCGCTGGCCCTTGCGGATCGCCGGCCGCCAGCAGATGGTGTGGGCCAGCCGGCGGGCCTCCTCATCGCAGCCGGCGCCCAGGAAACCGGTCGCTCGCAGGTTGCTCACCGCACCGCTCGTTTCCACGATGAACTCGATGGTGACCTTGCCTTGGATATCGCGGCGGCGCGCCTCTTCGGGATAGCGGAGATTCTCCGCCAGATACTGGGGCAATCCCCGGATGCCTTTCGGCACCAAGGGGGTGGCCAAGCTATCGAGACCCTTCGTGTAGACCGTATCCCCCCCTTGGGCCGGTGTGGTAAGGACGAGGCGCGGGCAGCGGTCCTTGCGCGAGAGCAGTTTGCGGTACTTCTTCGCGCTGAAGGGCACCACAAGTTCCTTCGGGGCGTGCTGTGGCGTTCCCCCGACGGAGGCCGGGGTCCAGCGGACCAGCTTGGCCAAGCGCACCGCTTCGGCATCGCAATCGGGCCGGAATGCCTTCACCACGCCCACGGAAGCCACCTCGCCGGTGCTGGTGACGATGAAGCCCACCACCGTTCCACCTTCCGCATCCTCGGCCAACGCGGCGGCCGGGAACACAAGCTCGTCCTCCAGGAACCACTTCACGGCGTCCATTCCGCCCAAGGGCTGCGGCGTATCGGGGCCTTGGGCCGCACAAACGACAGGAAGAAGAAGGGCCAGGGAGAGGAGGAAGGGGTGGCGCATGGTCCCGTAAATTTGCGGCATGTCCGCCAAAGGCCCCGTCGCGATCGGAGATGAGGTGCGTTTCCTCAATGAAACGGGCGGCGGCCGCGTGCTCCGGTTCATCAGCACCACCCGGGCCTGGGTGCGGACCTGGGAGGGACTCGAGTACGAATACCCGGTGAAGAACCTGGTGGTGGTGAAGGCGGAGACCACCATTTACCGCGTCAGCGATCACCATGCGAAGCTCGTGGCCAGCAACGATCGCATGGCCGAGCGCATCGAACGCGACAAGGGTCGCGGGGCTTCGGTGCGGAACGCGGGCAAGGTGGCGCGGCGCGAGGATCCGCAGGTGATGGAGATCGACCTGCACCTGCACGAACTGGTGAAGGACGAGCGGGTGCTGCAGCACGACGAGAAGCTGCGCTACCAGTTGGACTACTTCGAACGCATGTTGAACACGGCGATCCGCGACAAGAAGCGGAAGCTGATCGTGATCCACGGCATCGGCGAAGGCGTGCTGCGCGAGGAGGTGCGGAAGGCGCTGCAGTACTACGATATGGTGCGGTTCGACGATGCCGATCCGCGCCGGTACGGGTATGGGGCCACGGAGGTCACCATATTGCACCATTGAAGGTTCATTGACATCCTGCGTACCGCTCCGTCGCTGCCGCCCGCAAGGGTGGGGGAGGAAAGTCCGGGCAGCATAGGGAACCATGCTTCCTAACGGGAAGGGGCGTTGCTGGTGACGGCAACGCCACAGACAGTGCAACAGAGAATATACCGCCACGCCGTAAGGCGTGGTAAGGGTGAAAAGGTGGGCCCGCCATGCGCGGGATAGGGCGCTTCGGCGCTTGAAAGTAAGAGCCCACCGCGCTTCCAGTGATGGAAGTGGCACGGTAAACCTCATGGGCTGAAAGACCAAATAAGCCAGGCATTCAGGGCGTCCCGTCCTGTCGGAGCGATCCGGGGCCTGGCGGGTAGGTCGATCGAGACGGCGCGTGAGCGCCGTCCTAGACAAATGACGGGGACTCCTGAGCTTGTCGAAGGAGAACAGAACCCGGCTTACAGGTACGCGGGTATTTTTCGATGAGGGGCCTTTCGCGCGAGCGGGAGGCCCTTCGCCTTTTCCGTGCATCCCATGGCCATGCGCCTAGGACCCTTGGTCCTAGGGTCGCATGTCCCTTGCTTTTGATCTTTTTGGCCCGATCCGTGCTGAAGTGCCCGGTACGGGTGGAACACCCCGGCTACTTTTGGACCTGTGCGGCGACTGCTTCTCCTTCTTCCCCTCCTGGTGGCGACCCTTGCCGGCTTCGCGCAGGAGGCCATCACCGTGAAGGGCACCGTTTCGGGGGGAGATGGCGAGCACACCTTCTACGACCTGATGATCGTGAACCGGCGCACCCGCACGGGCACCTTCGCGGCCGTCAACGGCACCTTCACCACGCAGGCGTTGACCACGGACACCCTGTTGATCGGGGCCGGAGGGTATGTGACACGGACCGTACCGTTGAACGAGTTCACAACGGCGGAACTGGCGGACCTGAAGATCGTGCTCAAGCCTTGGCAGATCGACCTGAAGCCGGTGGCCGTGCTGCCGGAGCGCACTTTGAAACAGATCCAGGCCGACATCGACAAGCTGGGATACAACGAGAAGGACTACCGCACCATGGGCGTGGATGCCCTGCAGAGCCCGATCACCTTCCTCTACCAGAGCTTCAGCAAGCGCGAACGCAGCAAACGCGAGGTGGCCGAGCTGCGCAACGCCGACAACATGCGCGCGCTGCTCAAGGAACTGCTGCACATGTACGTGGAGTACGACATCATCAACCTGAGCAACGACAGCTTCGACGACTTCATCGATTTCTGCAACGTGCCGGAGGCCACGCTGAAGGGACTGTCGCAGTACGAGTTCCTGGTGTACGTGAAGAAGAAGTACGAGCTCTACACCAGTGTCGGCCCCACGCGCCAGCACTGATCCATGCCGCGTTGCGATCTTCCTTGCATGCGTTCCCGTTGGGTACTTGTCGTGTTCCTGTTACCGACCTTCACCCGGGCGCAGATCGACGATCAGGGCGACACCATCACCAACGTGTACCAGCTCGGTGAACTGGTGATCCGCGGCAACGCCGAAGGACTGGACCTCGAAGGCTTCATGCACCAGGTGATGGAGGACACGAGCTTCCAGCATGCCTTCCTGAACACGCGCTATCATGCGCATCGGTTGCGGAGCAACTTCCGGGTGCGCAACAAAGGGGAGAAGGAAACGGCGACGTTGTTCCGCGAAGCACATCTGCAACGCACCGGTCCGGATGCACGGTTGGTGTTGGACAGCGTGAGCGAGAGCGGGAAGTTGCGCGACGGCAAGGGCGGTTTCCGGTTCCTCACCGCCGAGATGTACGACGAGGTCTTCTTCCCGAAGGGGCAATGGCGGGCGGACAACACCATCCGGGCCCACCGCGAACAGGCGAAGCCCCAAGGGCGCATCGCCGAGTACAAGAGCGAACTGAAGCAGTTCATGTTCAGTCCCGGGCAGGAGATCGCCAGCGTACCCTTCGTGGGCCGGAAGTTGGCCCTCTACGACCCGGACCTCGTCGGGCTCTACGACCACACGATCGGCACGGATGCGCGCAGTGGCCACCTGTGCTGGAAGTTCGCTTCCACGGCCAAGGACGAAGGATCGAACAGCACCGTGATCAAGCGGATGGTCACCTGGTTCGATCAAAGCACCATGCAGGTGATCGCGCGTGAATACCGGATCCAGCACGGTTCCATCCTGCTCGACTTCGACATCCGGATCCGCGTGGAGAACACGATCGTCGATGATGAACTGGTGCCCACCACCGTGCATTACGATGGCGACTGGGACATCCCCCTGAAGAAGCGTGAGCTGGTGCGTTTCCAACTCGACTATTCGGACTGGTCGGTGGAGTAAGCCACCTCGGCGTTCCGCTTCTTAGCTTGGCCCTACGTGATGCGCACGTTGCTCTCCCTTCTCCTTTGCGCGACGTTCGTGCTTGCCGGTCCCGACGTGTTCGGGCAGAACGGAGCGCGATCATCGTCCTTCATCCCGCAGCCGTCCGACGATCTGCCGCGGATCAAGGGAGGGAAGGAATACGCCACGGAGCAATGGCGGTTGGGCAACTACGAAATGGCGCTGGAGCATTTCGCGCAGGCCTATGCGGAGGATCTGGCCGCCGCTGACCTCCCGGCCATGGCGGGCGACCTCAACCAGATCGGCCTGATCCAATGGCGATCGAACGATTGCTCCGCGGCGATGGCTTCCTACATCGAATCGGCGCGTTTGGCGGAACAGTGCGGACTGGAACGTCTGCTGGGGCTGACGTACCTGAACCGTTCCATCCTGCTGAAGAACCAGGACCTGGCCGACAGCGCCTTCCGGATGAACGCGAAGGCGTTGGGCATCTTCACCCGGCTGGATGCGGCGAAGGACATCGCGCTGGCCCTGAACAACGAAGGTCAGATCCACAAGCACGTCGGAGCCCACGCGCGGGCGCAGTTGCTCTACGAACGGTCCATGCGGCTCTGCGAAGCGGTGTCGGATACGGACGGGCTGGCCACGGCCTACTACAACCTTGCCGATGTGCATGCCCGCCAGCAGCACATGGACAGCGCTTTCCAATATGCCCGGCAAGGGCTCGCCTTGGGCCGCAGCGTGAGGACCAAGGTGCGGATCGGCGAAACGCTGCATCTGCTTTCCCGGCTGCACGAGGACCGGGGCAGCCCGGATTCGGCCCTGTTCTACTATAAGGCTTTCGCGGCCTTCGGCGATAGCTTGAACACGGCCAACAAGGCGCGTGCACTGGCCATCCAGCAGGCCCGGTTGGGCGCCGAGGTGAAGGACCTGCGGATCCGATCGTTGCAGAGCGAAAAGGAACTGCAGCGCACGCGCGGGATCCTGCTGCTGTGCGGACTGCTGTTGACCGGTGGGATCGCCGGACTACTGGGACGCCGGCAGTGGAAGCGCGCACAAAGGCGGAAACGGTTGCTGGAGGAGGAGCTGGACCGCACGCGTCAGGTGCTCAACGCGCGCGACCGGGAGCTGCGTGATCACCTGCTGACCTTGGCCGATCAGGCCGCCGAGATCCAGCGCATGAAGGATACGCTCGTTCCGGCCAGCGAAAAGCGGGACGTGGAGGAGGGGGAAGTGGCCGAACTCCTCGAGCGGAAGATCCTGACCGAGGACGATTGGCTGTCCTTCAAGGAGCGGTTCAGCGCGATCTATCCGGACTTCTTCGGTCGTATCCGTTCCTTGGGTCTGGCGCTGACGGAAGGTGAGGTGCGTTACATGGTGCTGCTCCGACTCGGTCTGGGTCCGAAGGAGATGTCCGAGCTGCTGGGTATCTCGCCCCAAAGCGCCCGGGTGGGCAAGCTCCGGTTGCGGAAGAAGCTGGCCGCGGCCGGTCATCCTGCGGTCGATGACCTTCTGGAACGCTTGATCGCGTAGGGTGTCAACGGGGTTGTCAACGCCGCCCGGGCATCTTTTTCCAACCGCGAAGGCATCTTGCAGGCAACGGGTCCGGTACGTCGCCGGATCACCTTCATCCTGAGCTCCATGATCCTCCGTTACGCCGCCGTCGTCCTGTTGCTATCGCTCTCCACCGCGCTTTCGGCGCAGAGCAGTGCCCCCGATGCCGTGTTCGAACGCGCCCGTTCACGGAACGAAGGCGTGGTAGCCCGGTTGGGCACCGCTGAGGTCTTGAGGATCGGCCGATCGGAGAAACCGCGGGATCCCTTCAACGAACTCCTGCGCAAGGCCGGGGTGGAACGGCCCGGACAACTGCGGAGCGACAACGCTCTCTACGGGGTCTCCGGTTACGGCGGATATGTGGTGCCCATGGCCACGGTGGCGGATGCCGCCGGGCATCTCTACATCACGGGTGCGGCCTCCGATGGGGGACGGCCCGAAGCGCGGCAATTCACCCTGAAGCTGGATGCGAACGGGGATACGCTATGGCGTGTGTGGGAGACCGGCACGAAGTACGCCGCTGAGCACGGCATGGCCATCGCGCTGGATGCGGAGGGGGCACCGATCGTTGCGGGTTCGTACTGGAACGGCACCGACATGGACATCCGCCTCACGAAGTACGGCACCGACGGAAGTACCCTTTGGCAGTCCATCCACACGGGTGCCGGTGAAGGGCTGGACCTGCCCACGGCGATGACCTTGGATACCGATGGCAACGTGCTGGTCACCGGCATCAGCTGGTCGGGTGTGTCCATCGACTACGTCACCTTGAAGTACGATGCGGATGGTGCCCTGCTGTGGTCGGTCACGGACAATGGTGTGGGTGGAGCCACTTGGAACGAACCGGCGGACCTCGCCACGGATGCGGAAGGCAACGTGTACGTCACGGGGTTCAGCGAGAACGCCCAGTACTGGGACTGCTACTACACGGTGAAGTACAGCGCCTCCGGCCAGCCGCTCTGGCAGCAGCGCTACACCTACACCGGACCGCCGAGCATCAACAATAGCTATGCGCGGGCCATCACGGTGGACGATGCGGGCAACGCCTATGTCACGGGCACCATCGATCGGGGCAACAGCCGCTTCGGCACCATCAAGTACGATGCGGATGGTGTGCAGCAATGGATGGAAACCTACCGGAGCGGCACCGAGTTGACCGACGCCTAC
>DASWWQ010000030.1:0-58277 GCA_036405935.1 Flavobacteriales bacterium | reverse complement strand
CCGTCGCCTGCGCGCCGGTCACCCGTATGCGTTGATCTTCACCGATGACCAGGCCCGCGTGCCCAGCTACTTCGTGTACGAGGCCGATGCGGTGGACCATGTGATCTTCAACCTGCGCGCACCCCTCTCGGTGGAAGTGGGGCAGCGGCCCGTACATACCGAGGAGAAGAGCGTGAGCGTGGCCGTGACCGGTGCGCTTTGGAACGACCTGCAGAAGGCGGGTGTGGATCCCTCGCTCACCATGAAGCTCAGCGAGGTGTTCGCCTGGACCCTCGATTTCTACCGCATCCGGAAGAACGACCGCTTCACCGTGGTCTATCGCGAACGCACCGTGGACGGCGAGCCCTACGGCTCTCCGGACATCCTGGCCGTACGCTACGAAGGGGCGGTGACCAAGGAGGCTTTCCTCTTCGGACGCGACAGCACCTCCACCGCCTATTTCGACACCGACGGCAACAGCCTCCGCAAGGCGTTCCTGAAGGCACCGCTCAAGTACAGCCGGGTCTCCTCGGGCTTCACCATGCGCCGTTTCCACCCGGTGCAGAAGCGCTACAAGGCCCACTTGGGCACGGACTACGCGGCTCCCTACGGCACACCGATCCTGTCCGTGGGCGATGGAGTGGTGGAGAAGTCGGGCTACAGCGCAGCGAACGGCAACTTCGTGAAGGTGCGGCACAACGGTGTGTACACCACCCAGTACCTGCATATGCGCAAGACCCTCGTGCGTACCGGCCAGTTGGTGCAACAGGGCCAGGTGATCGGCGAAGTGGGCAGCACGGGTCTGGCCACCGGCCCCCATGTGTGCTTCCGCTTCTGGAAGAACGGGGAGCAGGTGGACCATCGTCGGGAGGAGTTCCCCAGCGCGGAGCCCATTGCAGCGGCGGACCGTCCGGCCTTCGAGGCGCTACGCTCCGACCTGTTGATGCGTTTGGACGATGCCGAGAAGGAGGCCAAACGCGTCAGCACGGCCGTGTTCTGAGGCAGGGCCCCACGTTCATGTGACCAGTGTCGAGGGAGGAGCGGGTAAGCCGCTCTCTTATTGGATCATTTAGTTTGTTCTGTAAACAAGTCTATTCTATGTTTGTCCCGCCATCGGACATCAATGTGCGGTGGTCCCATCCATGGAACAGGATCTTTCCGCTCAAGAGAGCCTGCGGCTGATCGAAGGCATGATCGCCCAGGCCAAGAGGAACTTCTCGCGCCTCAGCTTCTACTTCCTGCTTTGGGGCGGGCTGCTGATCGCGGCGATGATCGCCGTGTACCTGCTGCGCGGCCGCACCGATGGTTGGGGGCAAGGCGCGCCTTGGGGTGTGGCCGGCATGATCGGCGGTATCGTCAGTTGGGTGCATGGCGCGCGGCAAGGGAAGCGCATGGGAGCATCCACGCCCATGGATGCTGTCATCGGCTGGGTCTGGTCGGCTTTCGTGGTGGTGCTGCTCACCACCATCCTCATCCTGGCCTCCAAGGGTGTGGATCCCGGCCCCATGATCCTCCTGTTGACCGGATTCGCCACCTTCATCACGGGGCAGGTCCTGCGGTTCCGGCCGTTGGTGCTCGGCGGACTGGTGTTCTGGCTCTGCGCCTTGGTGCTGTGGTGGGCGAAGGATCCCTTGCTGAGCACCTTGGTCTATTGCAGCGGGATGCTGCTGGGCTACATCATCCCGGGGTTGATGCTGAAACGGCAGGAGGATGGGGTTCGCACCGCTTGACCCGGTGCTCCACAATCAGCTGCGCCTCGCCATCGTGAGCCTGCTGGTGGGCGTGGACGAGGGGGATTTCAACTTCCTGCTCGAACACACCGGTGCCACGCGTGGCAACCTCAGCGTGCAGATCACCAAGCTCAAGGAGGCCGGATATGTGGAGGTGAAGAAGACGTTCAAGGACAACTACCCCAATACCATGTGCAGCCTCGCACCGAAAGGACTGAAAGCCTTCGAGGAATACGTGGCCGCCATCAAACAATACCTGGGATGATACCACGCATTGCCTTGTTCCTGAGCACACTGGCGCTCCCCATGCTGCTTTGTGCGCAGTCCCATCATCCGGTTCCCGTGCTCGTCCGGGGTGCCACGGCCGGCAGTGTGCTGTTCGTGCAGCTCCTGGATCCGGATGAACGTGTGGTGCATGAACGGCTTGTGCCCGTGACCGATCAATTGGTGCAGTTCACCCTCGATCCCGTGCCCGCGGGCCGATACGCCGTGCGCTTTTTCCAGGACGAGAACGCCAACCGCAAGCTCGACCTCGGCATGTTCGGCATTCCGAAGGAAGGTGTGGGTGCCTCCCGGGACGCCACCGGTTTCATGTCGGCTCCCAAGGTGAAGGACATGCTGTTCGATGTGCCCTTCGAAGGGGTGCAGGTGATCAACGTGAAACGCTACTGACGCCATGAACGAACTGCACACCTATACCTGGGTCGGCTGGACCCATCTCACCTCGGCCCTGTTGGCCATGGTGCTCGGGGTGTGGGTGCTGCTGCGGCGCAAGGGTGATCGGTTCCACATCCGTCTGGGATACGCCTACGTGTCCTGCATGCTCGTGCTGAACGGTACGGCCTTCGGTCTTCATCGGTTGATGGGCTTCTTCGGACCCTTTCACGTGGCGGCATTGGTCAGCCTCGCCACGTTGCTCGCCGGAATGCGTGCCGTACTGCGCAAACCCCGCCGCAAGGACTGGCTGGTGCAGCACCTCACGTACATGTACTGGTCGGTGATCGGTCTCTACGCCGCCTTCTTCTCGGAGCTGATGGTGCGACTGCCTTTGGGCGCCACGTTCGCATGGTCGGTGGGTGCGGCCACGGCTGCAACGATCTTCCTGGGCTTCTTCCTACAGGGCCGATTGACCAAGCGGTGGACCGCGATGCCCAACCGCGTGGATGCGTGAGCGATCAAGGCTCCACGGCCTCCACCCAGTCCCCGTGTGAACGGATCAGCTCGATCAGCTCGTCCACGGCCTGGGCGCTGGGCACGTTGCGTTTCACCACTTCCTTCTCCTTGTAGAGGGTGATCACGCCGGGACCGGTGCCCACGTAGCCGTAGTCGGCATCGGCCATCTCGCCCGGACCGTTCACGATGCAGCCCATGATGCCGATCTTGATCCCTTTCAAGTGGCTCGTGCGGGCCCGGATACGGGCCGTGGTCTCCTGCAGGTCGAAGAGCGTGCGGCCGCAGCTCGGACAGCTGATGTACTCGGTCTTGCTGGTGCGCGTCCGTGTGGCCTGCAGGATGCCGAAGGCGGTGCGGCACACCAGGTCCTCCCGACCACCCTGCTCATCGGCGATGAAGATGCCATCCCCCAGGCCATCGAGGAAGAGCGGACCCATGTCGGTGCTGCTGTGCAGGACAAGCTCATCGTTCGTGATGTTGCCGTAAGCACGCCCGACGATCACCGGCACCTCGCAGCCGTTGCGCATCAGTTCCATCATCAAGCGGCGCTGCTCGGCCATGCCGTGCGCATTGTAGGTATCGATCAGCAGCACGGCGGTGGGGTCGTCCTTGAGCCGTGCGATGAACTCCTCGTCGAGGTCCTTCAACAAGGCATACACGATGTTCAGCTTCGCATGCCGCTGCGAACCACCGAGGTATTGCGCCTTCGTCAGTTGCGGATAGTGGCGTTCCTTTTCCGTGTTGCGGAGCCAGGTCGCATGTTCCTGCACGATCCCCAGCGTGCCGGGGATCCCGAAGTCGATCGTGTGTTTTCCGATGAAGGCGTAGTCGCAGGCCTGGTCGGTGATGTTCCACTTGTCCAGCGGCACACTGTACCGGTAACCCCAAGCGAAGAGCGTGGCGGGCGTGATGCGCTCCTTGCCGCTGAGATCGGCTATCACCACCGGCACATGGCGCGCACCGATGTTGAGCACTTCGCGGGTGTGGCGACGTGCGTGCGTGAACGGATCCAGCACCTCACACCCCAGCCCCCTCTCCCGAGGAGAGGGGGAGGAATGCTCTCCACCCACATCCGTTGGTGTTCCATCCGGACCTTCATCCTCCCTGGCGAAGTCGGGACGTTGGTCCAATGCATGGACAATGCTGTCGAGCACGGCTTGCGGATCACGAAGAACCTCATCGTTGCGGAATCGGATCACCTTGAACCCTCGCGCTTCGAGGTGCTCGGTCCTTGCCGCATCTTCTTCCTGCTGCAGATCGTGATGGTCACCATCGATCTCGATCACAAGCTGCTTCGGCATGGACACGAAATCCACGATGTACTTGTCGATGATATGCTGCCGACGGATCCTGCTGCCGGTAGTCTTTCCCCGGATCGTCTCCCACATCAGCTGCTCCGCTCCAGTGGGGTTGCTGCGCATGGCCTTCGCGCGTTCGATCAACTTCGACCACAGGAACGAGTTCGTCGTTTCGCGGAACCGGTCGTCCGGAGCACTGGCACCCCTCTCCCCGGAAGAGGGGCCGGGGGTGAGGTCAGGGATCGGATCGTGCCCGGCGCGGGTGCCGTACCGATCCACCAGCGCACGGGCCACCGGGATCTCGGCTTCGGGTTCCTCCGTGAGCGATACACGCACCGTGTCGCCGATGCCGTCCTCCAGCAAAGCACCGATACCGGCGGCGCTCTTCACGCGCCCGTCCTCACCATCGCCGGCCTCCGTGACACCGAGGTGCAACGGATAGTCCCAGCCCAGCTCCATCATGCGGTGCACCAGCAGGCGATAGGCCTGCACCATCACCTGCACGTTGCTGGCCTTCATGCTCAGCACGATGTCGTGGTACTGTTCGTCGCGGCAGATTCGCAGGAACTCGAAGGCGCTCTCCACCATGCCCTGCGGCGTGTCGCCGTAGCGGTTCAGGATGCGGTCGCTGAGACTGCCGTGGTTGGTGCCGATGCGCATGGCCGTGCCGTGCTCCTTGCAGATGCGCACCAACGGCGTGAAACGCTCACGGATGCGTTCCAGCTCGGCCTCGTACTGGTCGTCCGTGTACTCGCGCACATCGAACTTCTTCTTGTCGGCGTAGTTGCCGGGGTTCACGCGCACCTTCTCCACGATGCGCGCCGCCACTTCCGCCGCGTTGGGCGTGAAGTGGATGTCGGCCACCAAGGGTGCCGTGAAACCGGCGGCACGCAGTTGCTGCTTGATCGGTGCCAGGTTCTCCGCGTCCTTCTTGCTGGGCGCCGTGATGCGCACCAGCTCGCAACCCGCCTCGATCATGCGGATGCTCTGCGCCACGGTGGCCGCGGTGTCCATCGTGTCCGTGGTGGTCATGCTCTGCACCCGGATGGGGTTGGCGCCACCGATGCCGATGTTCCCGATACGCACCTCGCGCGTGCGCCAACGCTCGTAGTGCGTCAGCGAGGGACAGTACTTGAGCGGGGGAAAGGACACGGTTCGGGGAATGCGGGGCGAAGTTATCGGTGCCGGTGTTCAGGCGGGAAGGGGGGCCAAGCGGGCACGACCATCCCGGGGCGATGCACCGTCCACGAAGGTCCAGCCGGCATTCTCCACCATGGCCTTCACCACCGTGATCAGTTCGCTGCGCCGGGCCTCGGCCGCCCCGTACAGCCCGCTGGCCGCCACCTGCTTGCGGATCAGCTCCTTGGCCTGCGCGTTGATGCGGCTGTGGTCGGCCGCGGTGAAGTCGGTGAAGGTGCCTGCTTCCAGGTCGAAGTAGTCCACATCGTGCTCCAGCGAAAGCAGTTGGGGCTTCTCCATGCCTTCCAGGCTGACGGTGTGCGTGGCGTCATCGAAACGGAGCCCCATGTCCTCCAGGTCATAGCCGACACTGGCACGCCCTTTCACCCGCAGGATCGCGCGCTTCTGGAACGGGCTGAACTGCTTCATCCAGTCCATCGGTGCTTCGGCATTGCGGTAGGTGTACAGTTCGCTGAAGTCCCCTTCCACCGTGATCAGTTTCATCACCGGCCGGATGCGTTCGAGCAGCACGGTGGAGGACACCTGCTCGGAGGAAGCCTCCGGACGGTAGACCTCACGGGTGATGAAGAACACGAGCAGGCACAGGGCCAGCGCGATCAGCAGGCGCAGGATGCGGTTCATTTCGGGCCTTTGGGGGTACAAAGATCCGCCGTTTTCAGGGCGCTACTTTCGCGGCGTGCTCCGCCGATCGTTCCTGCTGCTTCCGTTGACGGGTCTGCTGGCCTGCGGCCAGGGGCGGCCTCCCTTGGCCGATCTGCAGGATAGGGCGGTGCACGAGGCTTCCGGAGGTACAGCGGTATTGCGCAGCCTGCTCGGTGCAAGGGCCACGGTCATCATCACGTTGGATCCGGAATGCCCGTTCAGCCAGGCGTACACGAATGTGCTGGATAGTCTCTCCCGTGCATTCTCGCCCGAAGGTGTCGCCTTCATCGGACTCTACCCCACCACCTTCATCGAAGCGGATGCTGCGGCCCGTTTCGCAGCGGAAGGGCATCTGGATTTCGCCCAGGTGATGGATGCGGACTGCGCCGTGGCCGGGGCTTTGCAAGCGCGGGTGACGCCCGAGGCCTTCGTGCTGGATGCGGACGGGCTGCTGCGCTATCGCGGTGCCATCGATGATACCGCTGTTCGCCCGGGCCGGAAGAAGCCCGGTCCTGCGCAACACCACCTTGCCGAGGCCCTGCACGCGTTGATCGATCAAGGAAGAAGCACGCTCGAAATGAAAGCGGTGGGTTGCATCGTTGAATGCGGAACGCCATGAGGGGCTTGGGCGGTCCGATCCTGTTCCTTCCGTTGCTGTGGTGTTCCTGCGGTTCCCCGACCGTTCCCGATCCGCCCACCCAGCAGGTGATGGGCCTTCCGGATACGGTGACGTTCGCGGACCATATCGCTCCGTTGGTCTGGGCCAATTGCACGCCCTGCCACCGGCCGGGACAGGCCGGGCCGTTCCCGTTGGTGGGTTATCGCGATGTGCGGAAGAAGGCGCGCACCATCCAGTTGGTGACAAGCAAAGGTTATATGCCGCCGTGGCCTGCGGATACCAGCTACAGCCGCTTCCTCGGTGAACGCACCTTGACGGCCCGCGAGATCGCCCTGATCGCCAAGTGGGTGGAGCAGGGGACCTTGGCCGGTGATACCGGTGCGATGCCTTCACCACCCCATTTCGCGGAGGGCTCGTTGCTGGGTGAGCCGGATGCGGTGGTCTGGCTGCCCGAGGCTTTTGCGATCCCCGGCGACAACACGGATCGGTTCATGGTGAGCAAGGCCCCCTTCACGTTCGAACGCGACACCTTCCTGCGCGCCATCGAGTTCGTTCCCGGTAACCGCCGCGCCGTGCACCATATGAACGGCGCCATCATCCAGTATGCCGAAGGGGCCAAACGCGACGTGTTCGCCGGTGAACGGTACGTGGATGCCGATCGCACCGCCAGCCGGGATGCCTTCGAGCGCCTGGCCCTTGCCAACGACGACGGCACCTATCCGGCGCTCACGCCCAACGCCACCAACTACCTGCCGGGCCTGCTTCCGCCGATCCTGCCCGATGGCATCGGCGGGTACCGCATCAAGCGCCAGGGAGCGTTCCTGATGAACACGATCCACTACGGTCCATCGTTGCGCGATACCACGGATCGCTCACGCTTCAACCTGTGGTTCGCTCCGCGCGCTCCGGAACGCCCGATGCGCGAGATCCAGATCGGCACGCTCGGGCTCACCCCGGTGGTGCCGGAACTGGTGATCCCCGCGGATTCCATCAAGACCTTCCACAGCAGCTACACGTTACCGGCGGCGATCAGCGTGGTCTCGCTCAACCCGCATATGCATCTGCTGGGGAAACACTTCGTCGCCTATGCCGTAACGCCCACCAACGACACCGTGCCATTGGTGCGGATCAACGATTGGGATTTCCGCTGGCAGTATGTGTACACCTTCGAACACCTGTTGACTCTGCCACAGGGTTCGGTGATCCATGTGTTCGGCACCTTCGACAACACGGCCGACAACAAGAGCAATCCGTTCTCTCCACCGCGGGAAGCCCGTGCACCGAAGAGCGGTCACATGCGCACCACGGACGAGATGTTCCAGTTCTTCGTGAACTACGTGGACCACCGCCCGGGCGACGAGCACATCAGCCTTGCGCCAGCGGATCGGGCTCCGTCACCGCCTGCTTCGCACTGAGCCGCTTCTGCCACCACGCATTCCCGAAAAGGCAGGCGAGGATCAGCGCGATGCCGATGTACGAACCGGTGTCCAGCCGCTCCTCGCTCTTCCAGATCAACAGGGCGATGATGATCGTGTAGACCGGCTCCAGGTTCACGGCAAGCACCACGGTGAACGGGGAGAGTTGGCGCATCACCGCGATGCCGGCAATGAACGCGAAGCTCGTGCAGATGAAGCCCAAGGCCAGATGCGCGATGATGTCGGAGGAAGGCAACGTCCAGAGCGGAGGCGGAAGTCCATCCACGAACACCAGCGCAATGCCTACCGCGATACCCGCGCCCACCATCTCGTAGAAGCCGATGCGGAAGGCATCGCCCCGCTTCACGAGCACCCCGTTCACCACGTTGAACCAAGCGGAGAGCAGCGCGCTCAAGGTTCCGACCACGATGCCCCAGCGGTGCTCCGTCTCGAGGCCGAAGATCAACAGCAGCGCCGCCACCACGATGATGCCCAGCACCACCTCATAGCCCCGGATCCGTCGCTTGAACCAGAACGGTTCGAGCACGGCGGTGAACACGGTGGAGGTGGCCAGGCAGGCCGCCGCGATGGAGGCCGTGCTGATCTTGATCGCCTCGTAGAACGTATACCAATGCGCGGCGATCAGCAGGCTGGTGAGCAGGTATTGTTTCAGGTCGGGCACCCGCGGATCCAGTGAACGGCGCAGGAACAGCGCCGCGATCAACATGCCTGCGGCGGCGATCCAGGTGCGGGTGTAGACCAGCGGCAACGCCTGTTGGTCGATCAGCTTGCCCAGGATGCCCGTCCAACCCCAGATGAACACCGTGAGGTGCAGGAGCATCAACGCTTGGCGGCGAGCGTGCGGCATCGGCCACGAAGGTATCCGGCCGCCGATGTCGTCGCGCTCAGTTCACGGCGGACAGGGCGCGCTCGAACTCCTTCACCAGCTCCTCCTGCTTGGTGATGGCCGTCTGTTTGGCCTCCTGGTCCTTGATGTTCTTCTTCACCTCCCATTCCAGGTCGGCGATCTTCTTCTTGGCGGATACCGAGCTGTCGCCGTTGCGCCGGATGCGGTCCTGCAGTTTCGCATGTTCGCGCTCCGCACTGCGCAACTGCTTCTCCGATTCCTCCGAAGGCACCTGCTGGAGCTGGTTGCGCAGGTGGTCCACCTTGGCGGCCAGGATGGGCAGCTCCGCTTCACCGCGCTGCTGTTCGGCCAGCGCCTCCGCATCCTTCTGCTTGGTCCGGGCGATGTTCTCCTCCATGCGCGTCCTTTCGCGTTGCAGACCGTTGAGGTCGGACTGCAGGGCCGAGAGCTGCTTGCGCCCGTTCTCCAAGGTGGTGTTGGCGATCTGCCGCTTCAGCATCACCGAACGTTGTTCCACGTAAGCCTTGGCCGCGGTGATCTCCCGCTCCGGTGAATCGGGCCCCACGAAACCCGAGGTGGTGAGGAAGGCGAGGTGAGCGGTGACCATCGCCACGTTCTTGGGCTGGTCGGCCTTCAGGTACACGCGGAGGGTATCGCCGGAAATGGTCGGGATGCGTGCGGCGATCCCCAGCACTTCCTTCTTGTCGGACACCTTCATGCTGATGCCCTTCAGTTCGCTCTTCCAGAAATCGGTGACGGTGCGGGCATCGGTGTTGACAAAGCCGACGGCCAACGTGGGATGCACACCGTCGCTGAACATGAAGCTGCTCACGTCCGCTTGCGTCTGGGCGGAAAGCAGGAGAGGCAGGGTGGACAGGAGGGCGGTCAGGAAGCGCATCGTTGTGGCGGAATGGGTCGCGGTGAGTTCAATGGACGTGCCAGAACGGGGAAGGTCACTCTTCGTCCACCTCGGCCACGCCACCGCTCAGGATGAACTTCATCACCTCGGCGGCCTTGGCGTCGAGCACCGTCACGGCCTCCGCCGGTACGATGAACAGGCGGCCGCTCCACGCGAAGCTGTGCGGGATGTAGACGGCCACCCGGTTCGGCCCCAGCCCCAAGTGGATCAGGTCGCTCTGCGTCATGAAGCCCAACTGGTCCATGCCCGAGCCGTCCAAAGGCCGGATGAGCACGGGCACGTCGAACTTCTTCTTGCTGCCCACCAGACCTTCCATCAGGTCCTTCAGGGTGTCGTAGATGGTCTTGAGGAAGGGCACGCGCCGCAGCAGGTCGTCACCGATGTCGGCCAGGCGCTGGTAGAGGAAGGTGGAACCCATCCAGCCGATCACCGTGATGCCGGCCAGCAGGATCAACAATCCCAACCCGGGAATGTCCACCTTGATGATCTGGTCCAGCCAGCGCAGGGCTTCATAACCGATGGCCCCCATCACCGCGATGGGTACCACCAGGAGCAGTCCCCGGAAGAAGTAGCCCAGAAGAATGCGCCAGAGCCTCCGTTGTCCCATGCCGCGAAATTAGCCGGGCAGGGTATCGCGCAGCTTTTTCGGCAAGGATGCCGCCACCAGCCCGTAGCTGTCGTCGATGAACGTGCGCAGCAGTCGGTCGTCCACGTCCTCGTTCACCGCCACCGTGTTCCAGTGCTTCTTGTTCATGTGGTAACCGGGGCGTACGGCTTGGTACCGCTCCCGCAGTTCCACGGCCCGTTCGGGATCGCACTTGAGGTTCACCGCCGTGAAATGGTCGAGGCCTGCGAGTGCGAACACCTTGCCCATCACCTTGTATACCACGGTGTCCGGACCGAACGGTGTCTCCTCGGTGACGCCCGGCTTGGCCAGGCAGTAGCGACGGAAACCCTCAAGGTCCATCAGAGCAGGGCGTAGAGGATGGGACGGCTCGGAGCGGCGTCGTTGATGAAGTTGGGCACCTGCAGCTCCAGGATGTAGTCGCCGTCGTACACCTCGTCGGGAACGTGGATCATCTCGGTGATGCTGCGTTTGATGTCCACCGTGGCCGGGAAATCCCAGAAGGCGTGGTGTGCGGCCAGCTTGCCGGCGTCGTTCTCGCGGTCCACGCTCGGCAGGTCGATCAGGAGATGCCGCACGCCGATGCTGCGCAACCAGGTGCATGCGGCCGCTTCGATGTACGGTGGGTTGGTGTTGCTCCATTGCCGCGTGCGCTTCTCCAGCCCGTTGGGCAGGGTGCGCAGCACCAGGGCTTCCGGCACGCTGGTCTCGAAGGCATCGCGCAGCAGGCCCAGGGTGATGATGTGATCGGTGACGCCATCGCCCATGCGGCGTTGTTCTGGCCGCACCGTCACCAGTCGCGCGGTGAAGAAATAGCGCTGAAGCAACGGGCCGATGGGCAGGATCTCCGTGGCGATATGCCCCACGGATTCGGTATGGGTGCCGTTGCCGTGCGGATTGAAGGACACGTCCCGGAAGTTCACCGAGGCGCCGTCCTTCACGGCGTACACCTTGTCCCCATCGCGTACCGGTTCCATGCGCGGTGGACCCACGTACCACGCGCGGGGTCCTTCGCTCGCCGGGTCCAGGGGCAGGGAGAGATCGATGGGATCGTTCAGGGCGATCCGGTAACAGCGGTTCTGGTGCGTGATCTCGGCGATCATGGTTCAAGGATGAAGAGGTCCGAGGCGATGCGGTCCGCGAAGTTTTTTCCGCGCGCCGTCAATACCAAATGCGTGTCGCGCCATTGCAGGAGGCCTTCGGCCACGTAGCGTTCGGCCTCCGCACGGCTTTCGGCCGGCAGTTCCAGGCCGAGCAGGGCCGTGTCCACGCCCCACATCGTGCGCAGACCGGTGAGCAGCATCTCGTTGGCGCGTTGGGCGGTGGTCAGCACTTCGTGTTCCCAATGGGTTCCGTTGTGCTCAACACCTTGGGCGTACCGAAGGTTGTTGGCCACGTTCCAGCGGCGGACCTTCCCATCGAAGGAATGGGCCGAGGGGCCGATGCCCATGTACGGTGCGCCTTTCCAGTAGCTGGTGTTGTGCTGCGCGAAGTGGCCCGGGCGGCCGAAGTTGCTGATCTCGTATTGCACCAGCCCGGCTCCACCCATCCGGCGCACGAGGTGTTCGAACTGTTCCGCTTGTTGGGCATCGTCGGCGGGAAGCACCCGTCCTTTCTGCACCTGATGATGCAAGGCCGTGCGGGGTTCCACGGTGAGGCAGTAGGCGGAGAGGTGGGGCATGCCATGTTCCAACGCGATGGTAAGCTGCTCGTCCCACTCGGCGAGGGTCATTCCGGGAAGCCCGTAGATGAGGTCGATGGTCCAGGAGGTGAATCCGGCCTTGGCGATCAGGTCGATGCTCCTCAAGGCCTGCGCGGCATCATGCGCGCGGCCCATCCATCGGAGCCGCTCATCGCGGAAGCTTTGCGTGCCCAAGCTGATGCGCGTGATACCGAGCGCAAGCCAAGCCTCCAAGGCAGCGGGTGTCACATCATCCGGATTGGCTTCGAGCGTGATCTCGGCCGTGGCCGCCACTTCACCGTGGCGGTGCACTTCATCCAACAAGCCCTTGATCTCCTCGGGTGCGAGCAGGCTCGGTGTGCCTCCGCCGAAGTAGAGGTTGTCCACGGGGCTTGTGTCCCATTCGGCCTTGCGCCGTTCGAGTTCGGTGCGCATCGCGGCCAGCACCCGCTCGCGGCCGTCCAACGCGGTGCTGAAGTGGAAGTCGCAATACACACAGGCACGCCGGCAGAAGGGGATATGGAAGTAGAGGCCGGCCATGGCCTATTCCGCAGGTAGCGCCCGCTTCGCGTTCAGCGTGATGCGGAACGTGGTTCCCTTGCCGGGTGCGCTGCGCTTCACGAGGATGCGGCCATCGTGGTAGGTGTCGATGATGCGCTTGCTCAACGACAGGCCCAGTCCCCAACCGCGTTTCTTCGTCGTGAAGCCCGGCTGGAACACCTTCTTGAACTGCGAAGGCGGCATGCCCTTGCCGGTGTCGGTGACATCGATGTGCACCGCATCGCCATCGCGTTCGATGGTGATGGTGATCGAGCCTTCGCCCTCCATGGCGTCCACGGCGTTGCGGATCAGGTTCTCCAGCACCCAGCTGAAGAGCGCGCGGTTCAGCGGCACTTCCAGCTCGATGTCGGCCGGCTGCTCCACTTCGATGCGCACGCGGCCCGGCAGGCGCGGGCGGAGATAGAGCACCGTGGCGCGCAGCGTGTGGTAGAGCTTTTCCATGGTGAGCTCCGGCGCTGACCCGATCTTGCTGAAACGCTCCGTGATCACCTCCAGGCGGTCCACATCCTTGCGCATCTCGTTCACGGCCGCGGGATCGGTGCCGCTGTCCTTCAGCAGTTCCATCCAGGCCATCAACGAACTCAACGGCGTGCCCAATTGGTGGGCCGTCTCCTTCGCCATGCCCACCCACACCTGGTTCTGCTCGGCGTTGCGGAACAGGCTGAAGAGCGCGTAGCTCACCAGGAGGAAGAGGCCGATGATCACCAGCTGCACGTAGGGGAAGTAGCGCAGCTGCGTGATGATGAGGCTTTCCTCGTAGAAGATGTGGTTGGTGCCACGGCCCGCCAGCACGATCTCTATCGGTGGGTTGATGGCGGCCATCTCGGCGATCCGGGCGGCGAGGCGCTCGGGTGTGTTCACCGCGCTGCTGTCGATGTTGCTGAACTCGATCAGGCGGGTGCGGCTGCTGTCCGTGAAGATCACCGGCAGGGCGGCGCTGCTCATCACGGTCTCGCTGATGAAGCGCCCGATGATGGTGTCCATCACCTGCTCCAGCTCGCGTACCACGCGCGAATCCTTGTAGTAGAGGAACTGCTTCTGGTTGGCCGAGAGCACGATCTGGATGGGGGGATGGAACTTCGCCATGGCCTCCATCTCGGCCTTGAGCGAAGCGGTATCCTGCATGATCGAAGGATCGAGGTTCCGGTTGCTGAGGATATCGCCCTTCGCGTCGGTGATCATCACCGGGATGGTGGTGTTCTCACTGATCACCTTCAGGTAGAAGCTGAGGTCCCCGGGATCGTTGCTCAGCAGGCGGCCGGTGGCCTCGGCCCACAGCTCGACGCGTTTGCGCTCCTCTTCGCGCAGGCTGTGGAAGAGCGAGTCGGTGTAGTTCACCAGTTGCGCACGGCTGCGCACGGCCTGCGCCCAGAGCTCCACCTTGCGGCGCTCCTCCTGCCGCACCTTCTCCACGATGCGCCCGCTGTAGTAGAGCGATGCACCAACGATGCACAGCGCCACCATGGCCAGCACCAGCTTCCAGTTCTGCTTCCGGGAATAGAGGTCGATCTTGCGCACGGACGGTAAGGGGGTGAAGTTCGGGGATCGGACGCTAGGTTCCTTCACCGCTGAGGCGCTGGGACCCAGAGAGCGCGGAGATGATCCACCCGAACGGTGCAACGACCGTGGAGAGACCTTCCCCTCAACTCCACCCGAGGAGAGGGCCCGTGTCTCCATGCGGGAAGAATTCATCCGCGCACTCGGTGCAGCAGCGCAACCGGTAAACAACGAATGGCTCCGTGCCTCCGTGTGGGACCCGCTCAGTCTACTCCAGGTCGATGATCACCTTCTCCTCCTCGTCGTCCTTGGGATCGAGCAGGCGGCCCAGGCCTTTGCGCGCCTTGGGTGCGGGAGCGGGCACCGCGGACGTGGTCTGCTGTTCCCCGCCCGGTCCGTTCCAATCCACCGTGATACGCCCTTGCTGTGGAGGCGGCACCGCGGCCTTTTCCCCGGTGAGGATGCCCTTGAGGATGCCTTTCAGTTCGGCCGTTTCCTGCTTCATCTTCTCCTTGCGCTTCGCGGCGGCCATGGCCCCGTCGTTGCCGAACTTCAGGTCGCTGGTGGTGCCGTACATGTGCAGGAAGATGCGCAGCCCGGTTCCGTCGTCGATGATCGGGCCGAACTCATCATGACCGCTGTCGGCCGTGCGGAAGAGATCGCCGAGCCGGAAGTTCAGGTGGTCGTCGACCTGCCCATCGAAGCCGTGCGCGCCGCTGACCTCGAGGTCCATCACACTGCTGCTCACGGTCATCAGCGGCAGGTGCACCTGGCGGTCCTTGATCTCGATGCGGTTCTCCAGCTTGGCGAAGGTGACGTTGCGCAGCTTGGACCGCAGCTGTTCGGTGTCCACGAACGGGGATACCAGTTTGTTCTGGCGCAGGTGATCGGCAACGGCCAGCAAGGAGGCGTGCTCCTTCAGTTGCCCGTTCGTCACGGTGACATCCGCGATGCAATGGAGCCGGTCCTGGTCCAGCGTGAAGTCCGACCGCAAAGTGGCGCTGAGCGTGAGCTTGGCGTCGCCGGTGCCGTTGAGGTGCTTGTGGGTGAGGAAGGTCTGGCCGAAATCCTGGAACTCGGCGAACAACGCCGGCACATCGATGCCCTTGAGATCGGCCTCCACCGTCAGCGGATACGCACCCTCGCCCCGACCGTCGAGCCGGAGACTGCCGCGCACGCTGCCCTGTGCGGTGGAGAAGGAGAGCGGTGACACGCTCAGCACGCGATCCTGCAACCGAACGGTCCCTTGGATCCGTTCCGCCGTGAAATGTTCCATCACCAAGGTGCCGATGTCGGCCTTCAGGTCGAGTGCGATCAAGGCGGGAAGCCGGAACGTGTAGTCGCCCTTGCGGGGGGTGGAGGTGCCTTCCTCCACCAGCAGGGTGGCCAGGTCCAAGCGGGGCGAACGGCCCTTGGCCTCGATCGCCAGGCTTTCACCGGGGAAGAAGGCATAGGGCATCAGGTTGCGCAGCGTGCCGGTGAGCTCGATGGAATTGCCCTGCAGGTTGCAGCGCAGGCCGTGCACATGGGCATCGTTGCCGGCCAAGGCCAGTTCCGCGTTGAGTCCCGTGATGCGGTGGCGGACCCCCTTCAGCTTCAGCGAAGCATCGCGCAGCTGGGCGGTGCCGGTGATGGCCAGGGCGCGCAGATCGGCGGCGCGGATGTTACCGGCATCGCGCACGGTACCGTTCACATGCACGTCGGCATGCAGACGGCCTTCCACCTGCTCCAGCGTGTCCACCCGCGCGAAACGCAAGAGGTCGGCCAACGCGAGATCACCCTTGATGTCGGCCTTCACCTTGGCCTTCGTCAGGCCGTTCAACTGCAGGTTGCCGCTCAGGTTGCCGCTGGACGAGCGGGCATGCAGGTCCTTCACCGTGATCTTACGGGGCGACCCGCTGGGGTCGAGCTCGAGGGCGAATTCCCCACGCACATCCCGGAAGGTGGTGCCGGTGGCCGTTTCCCTCAGTTCACCTTCCTTCAGGCCCATGCCGGCGGTGAGCACCAGCGCATCGAGGGGACCGCTGTAGCGCAGGGCCAGGTCCGCCTTGCCCTTCAGGCCGTAGTGGCGCAGCGGACGGTTGATGCCTTCGGGTAGCAGCGCTACGATATCGGCCAGGCCCAGTCCGAAACCGTTGGCGTGCAGGTCCAGGGTGCGGCCCTTGGCGCCGTTCTCCACGGCCAGGGTCACATTGATCGGGGTGTTGCCCGTGAGCACTTCGCCCTTGGTGATGCGGAAGGCGCCGTCCGCACCACCGAATTCCAAGGTGAGCCGCAGTTCCGCAGTGCGGTCGGTCAGAATGTTCCCTTTGGCGTCGGACCAGGTGAGCAGGTTCAGATCGCCGTTGGTCTTCAGTGTGGAGCCCCCATCGCGGAACCGTGCCTGCAGCTTCATGGAGGCACTGCGCCCATGGATCCACGTGCCGCTTCGGTCGTCGTGGTAGCTCGGGCGCAGCCCGTCGAAGGTCACCTGCTTGAGGTCGAGGTCGGCACCACCGGTGGAGGTGCTGTCGGTCTTCCACACCAGCCAGTTCTCGGCGCCGTTCGTATCGAAACCGGCGTTCAGCCGCACGTTCTTCCCGTGCACCTCGCTGATGGTGTAGTTCCCGGTCAACAAGGAAAGCAGGCCGAATTCCAAGTAGAGATCCTCGGCATGGACCAAGGTGTCGGCCACTTGGTCGTCGGTGCGCACCTCGTACATCAGCACATCCCGGATGCGCAGGCTGGCCTGGGGAAAGCGTTTGATGAGCGTGAGTTCGATGCCGTTCTGGTGGAGCGGTGCCTTCAGGTGCGCATTGAGCTCCTCCACCAGCTTCGCCTTCACCTCCTCTTCGTACACATGGGCGATCACCACCAGCGTGCCCAGCAGGAGGGCTGCACAGGCAAGGCCGATCAGGCCGATGCGGAGGAGAAGGCGGAACATGGGTAAGGGATGCAAAGGTCCGGTGCGGGTCAAGCCTTGGGCCCCGCCCACCGGCCGATCGTCCACAAGGCATTGTTACTCACGCACAACGTAGGTGGGGACCACTGGCGTATACCGGCCCCCATTCAACCCCGTATATAGAGGTCACCGCTGGTCCTATCGGGTCGATGGGTGGCCGTGCACCGCTGCTTATTCGGGATGGTCCTCGGTGGCTTCGTCGTCCGGGCCGAGCATCCATTCCTGGTAGAGGAGGTCCTTCTCGTAGGGGTAGCGGCTGAGGTGGATGTCCTTCACCCGCTCGTAGACCAGCCTGCGGAGCCCATCGATGTTGTCCTTGGCCACGGCGCTGATGAAGATGCACTCCTCGCCGTTCATGCGGGCCATCCACGTTTGCTGCAGTTCCTGGAGGGTGTACTGGTCCTCACGCTTGGGAGCCAGGTCGTGCGGGTCGTGCGGTGCCGGACGGTAGGCGTCGATCTTGTTGAAGACCACGATGGTGGGCTTGCCCCCGGCACCGATCTCCTGCAAGGTGCTCTTCACCGTATCGTACTGGCCTTCGAAGTTGGGATGGCTGATGTCCACCACATGCAGCAGCAGATCGGCCTCGCGGGTCTCGTCGAGGGTGCTCTTGAAGCTCTCCACCAGCTGGTGGGGCAGCTTGCGGATGAAACCCACCGTGTCGCTCAGCAGGAAGGGCAGGTTGCCCAGCACCACCTTGCGCACCGTGGTGTCCAGCGTGGCGAAGAGCTTGTTCTCCGCGAAGACCTCGCTCTTGCTCAGCAGGTTCATCAGCGTGCTCTTGCCCACGTTGGTGTAGCCCACCAGGGCCACGCGGGTCAGCTTGCCGCGGTTGCCGCGCTGGATGGCCTTCTGCCGGTCGATGTCCTTGAGCTGCCCTTTCAGGAGGGCGATCCGGTCGCGTACCAAACGGCGGTCGGTCTCGATCTCCTGCTCGCCGGAACCACCGCGTGTGCCGGTGCCCCCGCGCTGGCGCTCCAAGTGGGTCCAGAGCTTGGTGAGCCGGGGCAGCATGTATTCGTACTGCGCCAGCTCCACTTGGGTCTTGGCGTGCGCGGTGCGGGCACGGCGGGCGAAGATGTCCAGGATCAGCCGGGGACGGTCGAGCACCGCGCGGCCGAGGTCCTTCTCGATGTTGCGTTGTTGCGCGGGGGTCAGTTCATCGTCGAAGATCACGCAGGCGCCGGGCGCGTTCTGTTCCATCCAGTCCTTCACCTCCTGCATCTTGCCGGAGCCGATGTACGTGCGGCCGTCGGGGCGGTGCAGCCGCTGGGTGAAGGTCTTCAGCGTGGTGATCTCCGCCGTGGAGGCCAGGAACTCCAGTTCCTCCAGGTATTCCTTCACCTGGTCCATCGTCTGTTGGTCCGTTCCCAGACCGATGAGCACGGCGGTCTCCGCTTGGATACGGGTCGAGAGGTCGTCGATCATTTCGGGTCGCGCAACGTGTAGGCATGGTCCACCACGGCCTGGATCTCCGCAGCGGTCAGGCGGTCCTTGTAGGCCATCATGCCGGCTTTGCCGTAGGTGACGATGGCGTTCATCTGCTCCTTGGTCAGGATGCTCTTGTTCAAGAGCTTGGCGCCGCTGAGGCTTTGATCGCCCTTGCGCCCATGGCACATGGAGCATTGGGTGTTGAAGATCCGCGCGCCATCGATGGCCATGGAGGTGGCGGCCGTTGCTTCCACGGCAGGGGCGTCGCTGCTCCCACAGGACGCGGCCAGCGCCACGCCGATGCACAACACGGTGAGGATCCGGCTCACAACCATCCGCGTCCGGCGCCGTTGGCGGTGAAGGGCCATGGGATCATGACCACGAAGATCAGCAGCGCGATCAGGTAGTACACGGCGATGCGCAGCTGTTTCTTCTGCTCGTCGTGCGCCCGTTTGCTGGTGCTGTGGCCGATGGTGACCAGCACGATGGCGATGATCATCATGCCGAGGTGTTCCATCTTCCAGAACCGCGCCTGGTCCGGCGGCATGAACTGGAACGTCTTGAAGCGGAGTCCGTAGAGCAGCGCACCGACCACCAGCTGCAGGTGGCAGAACACCATGGCCACCATGGCCACCGCGCGATGCCAACCGATGATGGGTTCGCGCCGGAGATAGCCGCGGAGGGCGAATAGACCCGCCATGGCCACGGTGATTAACACGCCCCACCGGAGCAGGCTGTGGAAGAACTCCGCGATGGAGAAAAGTCCGGCGTTCATGGCGTTCGGGGCTGTGGCGGTGCGCTAAAGTAGCGGAGCCTGTGTTGCGGTGCACCCCGCATCGCTGTGGACAAGCTCCCGGCACCGCATCCCGGCCTTCACCGGCCCCGGGCCTACATTCGCCCACCCCGTGGAACATCGCTTTTGCTCCATCCTGCTGCCGGGCCTGTTGGTCGGTACCCTGCACGCCCAGGTGACCACCCCCATCAATGGTCCGCACGACCGTGCCGCCGTGGTGGTGGCCTTCACCCATGCCACCCTGCATCCCGCGCCCGGTGAGGTGATGCGCGATGCGACCTTGGTGATCAGCGATGACCGGATCGTGGCCGTGGGTCCGCGTGTGGATGCGCCCCGCAACGCCATCGTGTACGACCTGAAGGGTGCGCATGTCTGGCCCGGATTGATCGAGCCGTACAGTGACCTGGGGCTGACCGGGAAGGCCGGGGAGGAGAAGACCGCCAGGACCGGGGCCCGCTATTGGAACCGGGCCATCGACGCCACTTCGGATGCCGTCCGGCTCTTCACGCCGGATGCCGATCGCACCAAGGCCCTACGGGCCGAAGGCTTCACCACCGTGGTGACCCATCGCATGGACGGTATCGCTCGCGGTACCGGATGTGCCCTCTCCCTCGCCGGTCGTGGCCCGGCACAGGACGTGCGCCTGCCACGGGCCTCCGCCCATTTCTCCTTCCGGAAAGGCAGCTCGCCCGATGCCTATCCCAGCTCGCTCATGGGCAGCATCGCGCTGCTGCGCCAAGTGATGTACGATGCCCGATGGTACTCCGCTTCCGGTCACCGTGAACAAAGCGATACCGAGCTGCAGGCGCTGAACGACCAGCTCGACCTGCCCTTGGTGTTCGAGGCCGAGGGCCGCGACAACATCCTCCGTGCGGCACGCATCGCCCAGGAGTTCGGGCTGTCGTTCATCGTGAAGGGCGCGGGTGATGAGTACGGCCGCCTCGCCGACATCCTCGCCACACGCCAACCCCTCATCGTGCCGTTGTCCTTGCCCGAAGCCTTCGATGTGGAAGACCCTTTCGAGGCCTTGGAGGTGCCGTTGTCCGACCTGAAGCATTGGGAGCTTGCAGCCAGCAATGCGGCCCGCATCGCGGAAGCCGATGGCGTCTTCACTTTCACGACGCACGGACTGAAGGAGCTGCCCGAAGTGTGGCCCAACCTGCGTCGTATGGTGCGGGCGGGACTGGATACCGCCGATGCCATCGCCGCATTGACCACCGTGCCCGCAAAGCTCTTCCGATTGGAGGAACAGGTGGGCCGCCTGAAGCCGGGGATGCGCGCCGACCTGATCATCAGCTCGGCGCACCTCCTCGATCCGCGTAATGTGATCCAGGAGACCTGGGCCGATGGACAGCGCACCGTGCACCGCCAGCGTGAGGCCCAGGTCCTGGCCGGTCGTTATGACCTGAACATCGGCGGGGTGGTACTGAAGCTGACCGTGAAAGGTGGGGACAAGCCTTCGGCCGAACTGCGAACGGTCTCGGGCGATACCACTTCGGTGAAGGTGGACCTGCGGTCGACCGCACCGGTGGTGACGCTCTGGTTCGAGGGGCAACGTTTCGGGTATCCCGGCCCGGTGCGTCTGAACGGGGTGGTGCACGAACGCGGTGGCATCTGGGATGGCCAAGGCCTGCTCCCCGGCGAACAATGGGTGCCTTGGAACGCCGTGCGTGAACGGAGCAAGGGTGGGGATCGCGAGCGTAACAAGCCCGATGCATTGGACAGCCTCTGGTCCGCACCCAGCGGGGTGGTGTGGTATCCGATGAGCGCCTTCGGGCGCACCACGCTTCCGGATACGCAGACGGTGATCTTCCGCCGCGCCACGGTGTGGACCAACGGTCCGGAAGGCATCCTGCGCCAGACCGATGTCTGCATCCACGAGGGTCGCGTGTTCGCCGTGGGCAAGGACCTGCGCAAGGAACAGCTCTTCCCCAAGGGCCATGTGGACGTGCTGGAGGTGGATGCCACGGGCAAGCACCTCACCAGCGGCATCATCGATGAGCACTCGCACATCGCGATCAGCCGGGGGGTGAACGAGGGTTCACACTCGGTGACCAGCGAGGTACGCGTGAGCGATGTGATCGACCCCGATGCGGTGGACATCCACCGTTCGCTGGCGGGGGGCGTTACGGCGGTGCAGCAGTTGCACGGTTCGGCCAACAGCATCGGCGGGCAGAGCTCGTTGATCAAGTTGCGCCATGGTCGCGATGCGGAAGGCCTGCGCATCGCCGGTGCGGAGGGTACCATCAAGTTCGCCTTGGGAGAGAACGTGAAACAGAGCAACTGGGGCATTGCCGGCAGCCGGTTCCCGCAGACGCGTATGGGGGTGGAACAGGTCTTCCAGGATGCTTTCCGCAGGGCCAAGGAGTATGCGCGGGAATGGTCCACCTACGATGGGTTGAAACCGAAGGAGAAGGCCGCCACCGCCGCACCGCGCCGCGACCTGCAGCTGGATGCGTTGGTGGAGATCCTCGAGGGCAAACGCCACATCACCTGCCACAGCTACGTGCGCAGCGAGATCCTGATGCTGCTGCGCGTGGCCGATAGCCTCGGCTTCCGGGTGAACACCTTCACCCATGTGCTCGAAGGCTACAAGGTGGCCGGACCGATCCAGGCGCACGGCACCAACGCCAGCACCTTCAGCGATTGGTGGGCCTACAAGTTCGAGGTGGCCGATGCCATCCCCTACAACGCAGCCCTGCTGCACGCCCAAGGCGTGAACACCTGCATCAACAGTGATGATGCGGAGATGGGGCGCCGCCTCAACCAGGAGGCCGCGAAGACCATCAAGTACGGTGGGGTGCCTGCCGAGGAAGCCTGGAAGATGGTGACCCTGAACCCGGCCAAGGCCCTGCACCTCGATGCGCGCATGGGCAGCCTGGAGAAGGGCAAGGATGCGGACCTGGTGCTCTGGAGCGCCGATCCGCTGAGCATCGACGCCAAGGTGGAGATGACCTTCGTGGACGGTGTGCGCTACTACGATGCCGCGGAGACCGCGCAACAGGAAGCGCTCGTGCGGGCGGAAAGGGCCCGGATCATCGCCAAGATGCTGGTGGCCAAACGCAACGGAGCGGCCACACGGAAGCCCCAGGCCCGCCAACGCAGACAATGGGAATGCGAGACCATCGGAGAGGAGCCATGAACAACGGGAAGAGCGGCAACGGTGGGCGCAACGGGCAATTGCCGGTGCGGCTCGCTGTGCTCCTGCTCGGCGTGGGCTTGGCCCTGGTCGCCCCCGCGCAACGGCCGACGCCGGCTCCGGCGCAGGCCCGGTCGATCCTGGTGAAAGGGGGTACGGTGCACGTCGGCGATGGCCGCAGCATCGTGGACGGCGCCGTCGGCTTCCGTAAGGGCGTGATCGACTTCGTGGGCTATTCGTACGGGGTGACGGCCGCCTACGACACCGTGATCGACGCCACCGGTAAGCACATCTATCCAGGCTTCATCCTGCCCGACATCACCTTGGGTCTGGTGGAACTCGATGCGGTACGTGCGAGTTCCGACGAACGTGAGGTCGGTGACCTGGAGCCCGAGGTGCGGACCATCACGGCCTACAACACGGACTCGAAGGTGATCCCCACAGTGCGCAACAACGGGGTGCTGCTCGCCCAGATCGTCCCGCGTGGAGGAGCGTTGAGCGGTACCAGCAGCGTGGTGCAGCTCGATGCCTGGGAGCCGGAAGAGGCCGTGGTGCGCCGCGATGACGGTACCCATATGAACTGGCCCCCTTCCTTCGATCGGCGCGGCTGGTGGGCCGAACCCGATGCCACGGCCAAACGCGAGGAGGATCAACGCGGTCTTCGCATCGAGACCCTGCGCCGCTTGTTCCTCCGCGCCAAGGCCTATGCTTCACCGGAGAAGGTCACGGAGGTGGACCTGCGTCTCGAGGCCTTGAAGCCCCTCTTCGATGGAAGCCGAACGCTCTTCGTGCATGCCGATCGGGGCCGCGAGATCCAGGAGGCCGTGCTCTTCGCCAAGGAGATGGGGGTACAACGCACCGTGATCGTAGGAGGCTACGACGCTTGGCGCGTGGCCGATCTGTTGCGCGACCGGAAGGTGGACGTGATCCTGCTCCGGTCGCACAGCCTTCCCCTGCGGACGGATGATCCCGTGGACCTGCCGTACCGCCTGCCGGCCCTGCTGAAGGAGCGCGGTGTGCGCTTCTGCCTGAGCTACACCGGCGACATGGAACGCATGGGCAGCCGCAACCTGGCTTTCGTGGCCGGCACCGCCAGCACCTACGGCCTCGGACGTGAGGAAGCGCTGCGCTCCATCACCCTCGATGCCGCGGCGATACTGGGGATCGACCAGCGCTATGGAAGCCTGGAGGCCGGTAAGAGCGCCACGCTCTTCATCAGCACGGGCGATGCGCTGGACATGCGCACCAACAACGTGGAGCACGCTTTCATCGATGGCCGCAAGTTGTCGTTGGACGACACGCAGAAGCAGCTCTACCGCCAGTACCGGGAGCGCTACGCGAAGCCCTAGGGCCTTTGGTGGGACCTGGATCGTCCGTTGTCGGAGCGGGAGTGCCGATCCTGACAACCGGTAATTGACAACGCACCACCTTCAATTTCCCTTTCCCCGGCTTCGGCAGGAACCAGTCAAGGATACCTTCGTCCCCCGTGAACGGCACCCCTCACCTGATCGGTCGGGCCATTGCGGCGGCCTTCGCGGCAGGCAGCGCGATCATGGAGGTCTATGCCACCTCCTTCGATGTGGAGCTGAAGGACGACCGATCACCCTTGACCGAAGCCGATCGCCGCGCCCACCGGGCCATCGTGGAAGCCTTGGCCGGTACGGACCTGCCCGTGCTGAGCGAGGAAGGGCGCATGGTGGGAACGGCGGAGCGCCAAGCGTGGGAGCGGTACTGGCTGGTGGATCCCCTCGATGGCACCAAGGAGTTCGTGAAGCGCAACGGGGAGTTCACCGTGAACATCGCCCTGATGGAACGGGACGATGAGCCTTTGTCCACGTTGGGCGCCGCGCGCACCATCGGCGGGGTGCTGTACGTGCCGGCCCGCGACCTGCTGTACTTCGCCTGGGAAGGGGGAGGTGCCTACCGCTTGGAACGGGCACGAACCTTCGCCGGGGGCAGCGCGTATGAACTCGCCGCGCAAGCCGCGCGATTGCCCATGTCCGTTCGCCGAGAAGCCTTCACCATCGTGGCCAGCCGCTCCCATGCGTCGCCTGAAACGGAGGCCTTCATCCGCCGCATGGAACAGGAGCACGGACGCATCACCCTCACCAACATGGGCAGCGCCCTGAAGATCTGCCTGGTGGCCGAGGGCAGCGCGGACGTCTACCCCCGCTATGCGCCCACGATGGAATGGGACACCGCCGCCGGTCAGGCCATCGCCCTGGAGGCCGGAAAGGACCTGAAGGATGTGACCACCGGCGCACGCATGCGTTACAACAAGCACGAATTGGTGAACCAGTGGTTCATCGTTGAATAAGCAGCACCAACCCACGATATGGCAAAGAAGATCGCATCCGCGACGACCAGCACCCGCAAGGCACCGGTGAAGAAGCGTTCCCTCACGGCGGCCGCCAAGAAGCCCAAGGCCGCACCCGCGAAGAAGGGCAGGCGCAAGGTGGCCCTCATCACCGGCGTCACCGGACAGGACGGCGCGTACCTCAGTGAACTGCTGTTGAACAAGGGGTATGAGGTGCACGGGGTGAAGCGGCGCAGTTCGCTCTTCAACACCGACCGGATCGACCACCTGTACCACGACATGCACGAGCAGGGCCGTCCCTTCTTCCTGCACTACGGCGACCTCACCGACAGCGTCAACTGCCTGCGTCTGGTGAAGGAGATCCAACCCGACGAGATCTACAACCTGGCCGCGATGAGCCACGTGGCGGTGAGCTTCGAGATGCCCGAGTACACGGCCAACGCCGACGGCATCGGTACGCTCCGCTTCCTGGAGGCCATCCGTATCCTGGGCATGGAGAAGAAGACCCGCTTCTACCAGGCCTCCACCTCCGAACTGTACGGTGGTGTGCTGCCCCGGGCACAGAACGAGGAGACGCCCTTCTACCCGAAGAGCCCCTATGGCGTGGCCAAGCTCTACGGCTTCTGGATCACCAAGAACTACCGCGAGAGCTACAACATCTTCGCCTGCAACGGCATCCTCTTCAACCACGAGAGCCCCCTGCGCGGCGAGACCTTCGTGACGCGCAAGATCACCCGCGCCGTGGCGAAGATCAAATTGGGCCTGCAGAAGACCCTGTACCTCGGCAACCTCGACGCCAAGCGCGACTGGGGCCATGCCAAGGACTACGTGGAAGGCATGTGGCTGATGCTGCAGGCGGACAAACCCGATGACTTCGTGCTGGCCACCGGCAAGACCTACACCGTGCGCCATTTCATCGACCTGGCCTTCGCCGAGGTGGGCATCAAGCTCGAATGGAAGGGCAAGGGCGAGAAGGAGAAGGGCATCGACAAGAAGACGGGCAAGGTGCTCGTGGCCATCGATCCCCGCTACTACCGTCCCGCCGAGGTGGACCACCTGGAGGGCGATCCCTCGAAGGCCAAGCGCGTGCTGGGCTGGAAACATAAGTACGACCTGAAGGCCCTCGTGAACGAGATGGTCCAGAGCGATCTGGAGCTCTTCAAGCGCGATGTGTACCTCAAGAAGGGCGGACACAAGATCCTGCACGAGCAGGAGTAGATCGTTGCGTGTCGACGTGTTGGCGTGTTGCGTGTTGAACGCGCTCCCAACGCGTAGCACGTAACCAACCAACACGCAACGCATTCCATGGAAAAGACCGACAAGATCTACGTCGCAGGCCACCGGGGCATGGTGGGTAGCGCCATCGTGCGGAAGCTGCAGAAGGAAGGCTTCACCAACATCGTGACCCGCGGCAGCAAGGAGCTCGACCTGAAGGAGCAGGGCGCCGTGCGCGACTTCTTCGCGAAGGAGAGACCCGATGTGGTGGTGCTGGCCGCGGCCAAGGTGGGAGGTATCCACGCCAACAACGTGTACCGGGCGCAGTTCCTCTACGAGAACCTGATGATCGAGAGCAACGTGATCCACTCGGCGCATGAGAACGAGGTGCAGAAGCTGCTGTTCCTCGGCTCCAGCTGCATCTATCCCAAGATGGCGCCCCAGCCCTTGAAGGAGGAAAGCCTGCTGACCGGATTGCTGGAGCAGACCAATGAGCCGTACGCCATCGCTAAGATCGCGGGCATCAAGCTGGCCGAGAGCTATCGCCGCCAGTACGGGCGCAACTACATCAGCGCCATGCCCACCAACCTCTACGGCCCCAACGACAACTACGACCTCAACAACAGCCACGTGCTGCCCGCGCTGATCCGGAAGTTCCACACGGCCAAGGTGACCAACGCGCCCAGCGTGGAGGTCTGGGGAACCGGCTCGCCCATGCGGGAGTTCCTGCACGTGGACGATCTCGCCGACGCCTGCTTCTTCCTGCTGAGGAACTACGACGAGGAGATGTTCGTGAACATCGGCACCGGCGAGGACCTCACCATCAAGGCGCTGGCCGAGATGATCAAGGAGATCGTGGGCTACAACGGTGAACTGAAATGGAACACCGAGAAACCCGATGGCACCCCGCGTAAACTGATGGACGTTTCCCGCCTGCACAACATGGGTTGGAAACACCGCATCGGCTTGCGTGAAGGGATCACCAGCGTATATGCCGATTTCGCGAAGAGCGAGTTGGCGAAGGCCTGAGGCGGAAGCCTTCATCGTTCGCGGCCCGGCATCACTGCCGGGCCGCGCTCTTGTTGGGGCAACCCCGCTTCGTCTACCTTCGGCCCGCTCCGCCTTTCGCATGTCGTTCCCGATCCGCACCTCCCTGTCGGTGGCCGCACTGGGCTTGTGGTCGTTGTCGATCGCCCAGCAGAACGACATCCCGCTGAACCGTGACATCTACTACGACATCGATCGTAACGGTTCGGACAGTGGCAGCACCATGTACACCGGGCTGCGGCCCATCATCGCCAGCCGGGCCGACCTGCGCAACGTGATGGGCTACACGCCCGATAGCGCACGGCACTACTACTGGATCAGCAAGAAGCTTTTCGCCGATCATCTGTTGGAGGTACGCGAAGGGGGCTTCCGACTCACCATCGATCCGGTGTTCAACCTGGAGTACGGGCGGGAGTTCAACGAGGCGACCGACTTCTCGGAGAACGCCAACATGAACCACAACGGACGGGGTTTCTGGGTCACCGCCGATCTGGGGCCCACCGTCTCTTTCCAGACCTCGTTCTATGAGAACCAGGCCGCCCTGCCGGCCTTCCTCTACTTCCAGGCGCAGCGCGGTGGCTCGGTGCCCGGCCAAGGTCGCATCAAGGACTTCAACGAGCGTGGACTGGACTTCGCTTGGGCCATGGGCAACGTGAGCTGGACGCCCCGGACGTGGCTGAACGTGCAGATCGGCCAAGGCCGGCATTTCGTGGGCAACGGCTACCGCTCGATGTTGCTGAGCGACAACACCTCGCCCTATCCGTACATCAAGCTCAGCGCGATCACCACCAACAAGCGCTTCCAATACTCCGCGATCAATGCCAAGCTGACCATGTTCGGTGCGGACAACCGCTTACCCACGGGCGAGGGCGGAGAGTCGCTGTTCTATTGGAAGCGGGCGTCGTTCCGCCACGCCGGCATCACCCTCGGACCGGTTCAGGTCGGTCTGTTCGAGGCCACCATCTGGAAGAACATCGACAGCACCGGCGTGCTGCCCTACGATCCCTTGGAGCTGAATCCCGTGATCGGGCTGAACACGATCGTCAACGGTTTCGACGGGCCCAGCAAGCAACTGGTGGGCATCGACACCAAGGTCCGCCTGCGCAACAAGCTCTTCGTGTACGGGCAGTTCGCGTTGGACGACCCCTCGCGCCAGCGCTACGCTTGGCAGGCGGGGCTTCAATGCTTCGACCTGGGCCGGAAGGACCTGCATGTGCTGGTGGAGTACAACAGCGCCACGCCCTTCGCATACACCAAGGGTGATCCCCGCATCAACTACGGGCATGCCGGTCAGGCCTTGGCCAACCCCTTGGGAGCGGGTTTCAACGAAGCGTTGGTGCAGGTGGACTACGGCATCCGCCAGCGGTACTGGTTCCGGGCAATGGCCAACCTGGCCGATATCCGGGTGGACCTGCAGGAGAACTCCATCAGTGGCGGGGACATCTTCGTGACCGACAACACCGCATGGACCGTGGACGCCATGGAGCTTCGCCAGCGCTTCTGGCTCGACCTGAGCTTCACCTACCGCATGAATCCCTCCACCAACCTGCATTTCACGGCCGGCTGGTGGACCCGGGACCTGACCCCCGCCATGCAACAGGTGAACAGCGGTTACCTCTATTTTGCCCTGCGGACGGGACTCTTCAACCGCTATTACGATATCTGACCGCGGCGTGAGGGAACACAACTACATCCTGCTGCTGGGCTTCTTCACGGCGTTCGTGGTGGTGCTCTTCACCATGCCCAGCCTCATCAAGGTGGCGCGCAGGAAGCATCTGGTGGACGAGCCCAAGGAGGACCGCAAGCTGCACCAGCGCAGCATTCCCACCATCGGGGGCATCCTGATCTTCGCCTCCATCCTCTTCAGCTACAGCCTGTGGTTCCCCCAAGCCCGTTTGGCCGATGTGGGGCCCGAGAGCTACCTGCCCTTGTACAAGGAGATGGGGCTGGCCTACAAGGATTTCAAGTTCGTCATCGCCACCATGGTGCTCCTCTTCTTCATCGGGGTGAAGGACGATATCATCGGCTTCTCGCCCATGAAGAAGCTGATCGGGCACCTGATCGTGGGCTACATCCTGGTGGTGATGGGCGATGTGCGCATCCGCGACATGCACGGCATCCTCAGCGTGTACGAATTGCCCTATTGGGTCAGCGTGGGCTTCTCGTTCTTCACCTACCTGGTGCTGGTGAACGCCTTCAACCTGATCGACGGCGTGGACGGACTGGCCGCCACCATCGGGCTGATCAGCGCCGCGTCGTACGGACTCTGGCTCTATTGGGCCGGTGATGTGGCCCTTTCGCTGCTGGCCTTCACCCTGGCCGGTGCGCTCGTGGGCTTCCTCGTGTTCAACTGGAACCCCGCCCGGATCTTCATGGGCGATAGCGGGTCGCTGATCATCGGTGCGGTGATCAGTGTGCTGGCCATGCGTATCGTGGACCATGATGTCTCGCGCCTCCCGGTCTGGCTGCGCACGGTGCCTGCACCCCTCTTCGCCATGGCGGCCATCGCTTATCCGCTGGTGGACACCTTCCGCATCTTCTTCGTTCGCGCCGCCCGCGGCGTGTCACCCTTCTCCGCCGACCGCAATCACATCCACCATCGCCTGATGGCCATGGGTCTCGGGCACAAGGGTACCGTGCTGGCCCTGGCGGCCTACGCCCTCACGTTGATCGCCCTCAGCCTGCTGACCCGGGATATCCTGCCCAACAAGGGTCTCTTCATCCTGGGCAGCACGGCCTTGGTACTCTCCCTCCTTCCTTTCGCGCTCAGCTACAACCGCCCCAAATGAAGTGGCTCCCCTTGATGGCCGCCCTCGGTCTGGCCGGTGGGCTTCGCGCACAACAAGGTTGGTTGCCGTTGAGCCGCACCATCGACGCCAACGGCGGCGCATGGATGCACGGCTTCGGCAACAGCGGCCACAGCGCGGTGAGGCCCTACCTGCGGGAGGATATCCCCGGGAGCGATACGTTGATCACCGGCACGCGGCCGTTCCTGCTCCAGCGGGCCACGGACCCTTCCAGGACCCTGCGCGGCGGCCCATTGCTCGATCTGCTGGCCGGACCGTCCGTGGGCGACAGCTCCATGCTGAAGTACCGCGCGGGGGCCGGTGGATGGCTGGAATGGAGCCCGGGTGCGCGGTGGACCTTCCACGCCGATGGGATGGGTTGGTCCGAGGCGCTGCCCAACTACCTGGACAGCACCGCGCGCGCCACGCAGGTCACGGCCGGTGAAGGCTACGCGGACCGCACGGACGCGACGGTCACGCACCTCGACTGGAATGCTTGGGCCGATTACAGGGCCGGTGAATACTTCCACCTGACGTTGGGCCGCGGCAAGAACTTCTTCGGCGAAGGCATCCGCTCGCTCTTCCTGAGCGATGAGGCGACCAGCTATCCGTATTTCCGGATCACCACCACGGCGTGGCGCATCAAGTACGTGAACCTCTTCGCGATGATGAACGACATCCGTGGCGCGGGTGGAGACCCCACCCGCTACCGGACGAAGTTCACCAGCATGCACTACCTGAGCTGGAACGCCACCAAGCGCCTGAACATCGGGGTGTTCGAGAGCATCATCTGGCAGGACAACGATCCGAAGTACCCGCGGGGTTTCGACATCAGCTACGTGAACCCCGTGATCTTCTACCGCCCCGTGGAATTCGGGCTGGGCTCCCCGGACAATGCGCTGCTGGGTTTCGCCGTCAACGTGAAGGTGGGGCGGAAGGGCCTGGTCTACAGCCAACTGATGTTCGATGAGTTCCTGCTGGGCAACGTGCGCTCGGGCGAAGGCTGGTACGGCAACAAACAAGGGCTGCAGCTGGGGGTGGTGATGCACGATGCCTTCAAGGTGGACGGGCTTACCCTGCGGGGCGAGTGGAACTACGTGCGGCCCTTCATGTACACGCACAGCGATACGCGCCAGAACTACAGCCACTATGGCCAACCGCTCGCGCATCCCTACGGAAGCGGGTTCTGGGAGGCCATCGCGCACGGCGAATGGCGCAAGGACCGATGGCTGCTGACCCATACGGCCAGCTTCGCCGTGATGGGTGCGGATACGGCGTTGACCGGCTACGGCAGCTACGGCAACAACATCTTCCGTTCGGACCGTGATCGCATCCGCAGGGATGGTGTGCGCGGGCAGGACTACGGCTACTACATCGGTCGGCCCAGTGAGGTGCTGGTGGTGCAGAACGAACTGCGCGTGGCCCGGGTGATCGAGCCGCGGGCGGGCATCCTGCTGGAATTCGCCTACACCTTCCGTTCGGAAGCGCCGGAGCAGGGCGATGCCTTCCTGACCAACTACTTCCGCGCCGGCATCAGCACCAACCTGCGCGATCGGCATGCCTTCCAGACCCGGAGGTACGTGCTGGAGTGAACCGGTTTTCCTTCACCACAGAGGCACGGAGGGCACAGAGAAATTCCACTGAGCAAGTCCCTGTTTTTTTGGGGTAGGGGGCTCTGTGCACTCTGTGCCTCTGTGGTGAACCTATCATCCATACGATGAGGCCTTTTGCCTTTGCCGTCCGGATGGTACTTTCGCGGCCGATTTGGAACGCCCGGGTACATACGCCGTCCGCATCGGCACCGCCGCTTGGCTGAAGGAGGTGATGGCCCTGTTCAAGCTCCGGCTGACCTCCTTGGTGGTGGTGAGCGCAGTGCTCGGCTATTGGATGGGTGTCCCCGCCGGACAGTTCAGCGGTGTGCACGCCCTGCTGCTCGCGCTCGCCGGCATGTTGGTCACCGGCGCCTCCAATGCCCTCAACCAAGTGCTGGAAGTGCAGGCGGACAGTCTGATGGACCGCACCGCCACCCGTCCGTTGGTGCGGGGTTCCTTGCAGGGGAAGGAGGCCACGGTGATCGCCTCGGTGGCGGGTGTACTGGGGGTGGTGCTGCTCTGGTCGGTGTTCGGCCGCCTCACCGCCATACTCGGTCTGCTTTCGCTCTTCATGTACGTGGCGCTCTACACGCCGATGAAGAGATCAACCCCTTGGGCGGTGTTCGTTGGGGCTTTCCCCGGAGCTTTCCCGCCGATGATGGGTTATGTGGCCGCCACGGGCACCTTCGGCCTGGGCCCCGGACTGCTCTTCGCCATGCAGTTCATGTGGCAGTTCCCCCACTTCTGGAGCATTGCCTGGGTGCTGAACGACGATTACGCCAAGGCCGGCTACCACCTGCTGCCTTCGCGTGGCGGTCGTGATCGCTACAGCGCCTTCCTCACCCTGCTCTACACCCTGTTCCTGATCCCCGTGGGTATGCTGCCGTGGGTGTTCGGACTGGTGGGTACCTGGGGCATGGGCACGGCCGTGGTGCTCGGTCTGTGGATGCTGTTGCAGGCCGTGCGCCTGATGATCACCTTGGACGTGAAGGACGCCCGCCGCCTGATGTTCTCGAGCTTCCTCTACCTCCCGTTGACCCAGTTGGCCTACGTGCTGGATAAACAGCTGCCATGAGCGAGCCGGTGATGCGATCCGAGGAGGGCTTGGCACGGATGCGCGCCCGCCGGAACGTCACCCTTTTCCTGCTCTTCGCCATCGCGATGTTCTTCGCGGCGTTCTTCAGCGCCTACGTGGTGAGCAAGGGCAGCATCGACTATTGGGTCACCTTCCGCATCCCGACCATCTTCTGGGTCAGCACCGCGATCATCCTTCTGGGTAGCCTTACGGCACAATTGGCCTTGGGGGCCGCGCGCAAGGGGCGTTCGTCGCAGATCGCCACCTGGCTGCTGGTCACGTTGGGCCTGGGCCTGGCCTTCACCTACACCCAGTTCAAGGGCTGGGGTGAACTGTACCGCAGCGGCTATGCCCTGGTGGAGCGCCTCAAGACCATCCAAGGGGAATACGGCACCGACTACACCATCACGCGCCAAGGTGTGACCTTGGACAAGGTGGACGGCGAGTACTTCCTGCCGAGCGACGCCGGTCGCACCCGACCGTTGAACGCCGAGATGGACGAGTTCAAGAACACGGCCAGTTCCTACTTCTACGTGCTCACGGCCAGCCACTGGCTCCACCTCGTCGGTGGCCTCATCGCCCTGTTGGTGATGACCGTGATGGCCTTCCTGCAACGGTATTCCCCGGCCGATCACGTGGGGCTTTGGTCCGGTGTGCTCTACTGGCACTTCCTGGCCGCGCTCTGGGTGATCATCCTTTTGTTCTTGGCGTTCGTTCACTAACATTGCCAGCGCAAATTCCCCCCATGTCAGGCGAAGCGAGTAAAGTGATGAGCAACGACGTCCTTTGGGGCGGTGGACGCTCCCCGTTCAGCATCAGCTACGGGAAGATGATGATGTGGTTCTTCCTGGTGTCCGATGCCCTGACCTTCAGCGGATTGCTGGTGGCCTACGGGTTCGCCCGCCATGCCCTGGCACCCGGCCTCGATTGGCCGATCGGTGAGGTGGTGTTCCGCGCCCTTCCCGGTCTGGACGGAAGCTACCCCTTGATCTATGTGGCCTTGATGACCTTCATCCTGATCATCAGTTCGGTGACCATGGTACTGGCCGTGGAGGCGGGCCATCGGATGGATAAGAAGGGCGTGATCAAATGGCTGTTCCTCACCGTGCTCGGTGGGGCCTTCTTCGTGGGAAGCCAGGCGTGGGAGTGGAGCCACTTCATCCATGGCGGTGGAGGCTATATCACCACGGCCACCGGCGAGAAGTACCATGTGCACACCCACGATCATGTGACGGTGGATCCCAACCTGGACCCGACCTTCAAGTTGGAGGTGGTGAGCCGGGACGGGGTGGTCCAGCACGAAGTGGAAGGTGCCGAGGCACAGGCCATCTGGAGCAGCCGGGTGAACTACGTGCACGGCGCCAACATGACCGAGAACGAATACGGTCCGCCCCAGTACGCCAATTTCTTCTTCTTCATCACCGGGTTCCACGGTTTCCACGTGTTCAGCGGCGTGATCATCAACCTCATCGTGCTGCTGATGGTGGTACGAGGGGTGTTCCACCGCCGCGGCCACTATGAAATGGTGGAGAAGGCCGGTCTTTACTGGCACTTCGTGGACCTGGTCTGGGTCTTTGTCTTCACCTTCTTCTACCTCGTCTGATACGAACAAACGCCTCCGCCAAGGCTACGGCGGTTTGAAATGGAACGCGACGACGTCATCGAATACAGCCTCGACGCCCATCACAGCGAGGAGGCCGGCCGGAAGATCCGCAAGAAGATCTGGGGTGTCACCCTCCTGTTGACCGTGATCACCTGCTTGGAGGTGGGCCTGGGCATCGTTTGGAAGATGTGGTTCGGCGAGCATGCTTGGCACTTCGTGAAGATGGCCTTCATCGCCCTCACGCTGGTGAAGGCCGGTTACATCGTGGTGGTGTTCATGCACTTGGGTGATGAGCGCCGCAACATCCGCAGCATCATCCTGCTGCCGTATACGCTCTTCATCGTCTACCTCATCTTCATTGCGATCTGGGAGGCGAACTACGTGGATCGGGCCCTGGAGATCTGGCAGTGAGCGCATCGCACGCACCGGCCCCTAAGCGCAAGAAGGTTCTGCTCCTTTTCGCCCTGTTGGGCATCGTGCCCATCGGCTTCCTGTTCATGCGGACGGGCAAGCACACCTTCACGAAGCTGCCCTACATCGGTGAGCGTGAGGTGAACGCCCCCGGCGATACCACCTTCTTCACCGTTCCGCCCTTCTCCTTCACGGACCAGAACGGCCGCACCGTCACCGATCGCACCGTGGCCGGCAAGGTGATCATCGCGGATTTCTTCTTCACCCGCTGTACCAGCATCTGCCCGCGGATGACCGCCCAGATGCAGCAGCTGCAGTTCAAGCTGAACAAGGATTCCTTCCATGATGTGGTCTTCCTCAGCCATACCGTGGACCCCGAGAACGATACGCCCGAGGTGCTCCGCAGCTATGCCCGCAAGTGGGAGGCGGATACCACCCGCTGGTTCTTCCTCACCGGCAACGCCCCTGATATCTACCGGCAAGGCAACTTGGGCTACCTGCTCAGCGCGAACGCGGACAGCACGGCCGCCGAGGATTTCGTGCACTCGCCGCACTTCGTACTGGTGGACAAACAACGCCACATCCGGGGCATGTACGATGGCACGGTGACGGCCAGCGTGGACAGCCTGGTGTCCGACCTGAAGCTGCTGCTGAAGGAGGAGCACTTGCGTGAAAAGGCCGAGAAGAAGGCCGCACAAGGATCATGAGCTCGACCGCCCTTTCCCCGAAGAAGGCCAACGCATTGGTGTGGGGCCTCAGCGCCTTCCTGATCGGCGCGGTGGCCTTTCTCTACCTCGGTCCCAACATCCTGGATCTGGGTGATCTCTCCCCGAGCACCTTGCCCAAGGTGAACGCCCTGCTCAACGCCAGCTGTTCCTTGGTGCTGATCGCGGCGTGGGGGGCCATCCTGCGGAAGAACATCGTGCGCCACCGCCGACTGATGCTGGCCGCCGTGGCGCTCAGTGCACTCTTCCTGGTCAGCTACATCCTGCAGCACGCCACCTTCCCCTCCGTGAAGTACGGCGGCACCCTGACCTGGCTGTACTATCCGCTGCTGCTGAGCCACATCGTGCTGGCGGCGGTGATCGTGCCCTTGGTCCTCATCACGCTGACCCGCGCCCTGAGCGCCCGTTTCGACAAGCACCGTCGCATCGCCCGCTGGACCTTGCCGCTCTGGCTCTATGTGAGCATCACGGGCGTGGTGGTGTACCTGATGTGCGCCCCGTACTATCCGGATGCGACCTCCGCACCCCCGGCGCAGGAGGTAACTTCGGTCCCGTGAAAGCGCTCCGCACCATTGTTCTGTTGCTTGTGCTGACCGCGAGCGGAGCAGCCGACCTGCTGGCCCAAGGCTGCAGCATGTGCAAGGCCGTGGTGAGCGAGGGCGAGGCGAACAATGGTCATGTCTTCGGCGGTGAACAGGCCATCGGTTCCGGCCTGAACTCGGGCATCATCATCATGATGATCGTGCCGTACGTGCTGCTCTTCCTCTTCTTCCGCAAGAAGCTCGTCGGCTTCTGGAAGGAGTTCTCCTCGGCCCAGGGCTGATCGCCACTTATTCCGCTACCACGAAAGGAAGACTCTGCCTGCGACCGTCCTGCGTGATGAAGGTCACGTGGAAGAGCCCGGCGGCCAACCCTTCCGTCGTCACCTGATGCGCGGCGGATGCCGCGGAGGGTCGTGTGCCCACCACCATCCGGCCGGTGGCGTCCGTCACGAAGAAGCTACCTGCCGCATGGGTCCGCAAGGTGAGTGCATCGCCGGAGCGGAGCGCATTGCCGTTCAGCGTGATCAGGCTTTCGGGGAGTGTGGAGGATACGTCCTCCACACCGGTGACCAAGGAGCAGTAGTCGGCGGAGGGAAACGTCGTGGCTGCGACCAAGGGATCGATATGGTCCGACATGGTGATGTAGTGCGTGGTGAGGGGCAGCGGAAGATCCTCGCTCGAGATCTGCGAAGCCTCAAGCTCCATCGTGCTCACCTCCATCGGCGTGGCACCACAGCCGCTTTGCGGGGTCGATGGGATCCTCCAGAGGAAAGGGGTGGTTTCCGTGATCTCGAAAGCCAGGTTCTCCGACCGATGTTGTCCAATGCAATAGGCCGCTTCAGGGGCCACCTCGGATGCGGCCAAGGAGGTGCTGGTCTGGTATCCATTGGTCGTTGTGGTCGGCCAGCCGGCCGCGGTCGAAACCGTTCCATCGTCGTTCAGTTCGATCAAGAGGCTCCTGGACCCGCTCACCGCACCCACCAGCAGCGTGCGACCTTCGGATGTGCGGCCGGCCTGATCGAGGAAAAGGTGGGTGGAAGGCCCTAGCGTGTACAAGTGGCTGCCCAGCGGTTGCCCCTCCACTCCCAAACGCAGCACGGAGACCGGTCCCTCATGTGCAAGAAAGACCCACAGTTCCCCATCCACGAGCTGAATGGTCTGCGCATACAATGAATGGCCCGTGGAATAGGCGTATTTCTTGAAGAAGGAAAGCCCGCCATCCGCATCGAGGTGCGCTATCCGGGTTTCGGTCGACAGCGTTGGATTGCTCTCAGCGAGATAGCAACCGCCGAGTCCGTCCGGTACCAGCAAGTTCGCATAGAAGTACTCAAAGGAGACGGCCCATTGCGGGATGCCGGCACTGTTGATCTTCGCGATCAGGCGCCGACCGGAGCTACCGGTGTTCCATGACCAGAAGGAATTTCCTTGGGCATCGACCTTCAATGGCCCCGTCAGCTGGGAACCGAACGGGTCAAGGGGAAAGACGTCGACCGTGTATACCCGCGAGCTCGTGATCGTACCGCTGGCGTCCAACGTCCGGATGATCGAGTGTACCAAGGGGGTGGGCGGGAAGGTCGTGAGGCCGATGGTGTCCTCGCAGAGGTGGAGGCTGCCGTTCAGGCCACGGGACAAATAGAGGGAGGGCGTAGGAGCAACGAATGCCCAATCGGCCTGGAGGTCGGGATCGTAGTGGCGGATGACCCACTGGTTGGGAACGGTCTCATCACGGAACGCGATCGATCCATCGCTCAGGCTCACCAGCTTGGAGATCGTGCCCAGACCTTCAACGGAACGCTGGACGAGGTCCTGTCCATCGCATTGCTGGAGCAGGGCGAGCGTGGCGGTGACCAAGGTCCCGCGGAGGAGGGTGTGCATGGTGGTGCTCATACCGTGAATCTAGGCGGAAAACCCGATCGTGCTTCAAGCACGGGCCAGATAGAAGCTCATCGTATCGCCTGCCCCGGTCCGGTTCAATTCCTTCGCCTGCTTCGCGAAAGCCTTTATGCGGGCCGGCGTAATCGTGGGGTCGGGCGCATCCAAGGGGAGTCCTTTGAGGTACTTCTCGCTGCCGATGAACTGGAAGGCGGTGGAATCGTACCGCTGATGCTCGAGCACCAACCCGCTGCGTTCGGCGAGCAGGCGCATGCTTGCCGGTGTATGCAGGAAGAAGTGGCGCGGTGCATCCAGCTGGACCCAATGCGTGCCGTAGTGCTTCCAAGCGAAGCAGTCCGCCACGGGGATGCGGATCACCGCCCGTCCTCCCGGCTTCAGGTGTTCGCGGATCCGTACCATCATCGACAAGGGATCCGGCATGTGTTCGAAGGCATGGCTGAGGATGATCAGGTCGTACGCGCCTTCGTGCTGCGCCAGCTCCTGCTTGTGGATCCGGATACCACCGGGGTGCACGATGTCCGTTGCGATGAAGGGGTCCACGCCGGTGAGGTCGGTGCAGCCGCAGCGTTGCAGCAATAGCAGAAGGGCACCGTTTCCGCAGCCCACGTCGAGGATGCGCGAGCGATCATGCAGCAGGCCCGGCCGCACCCAGGAGAAGGCATCGGAAAGCTGGGCAATGGCCCATCCCGCAGCATCGAAGCGCCCGGAGCGGTGGCGCAACAGTGCGCGCATCGCCCGATCCCGCAGCCGATCCTTCCAAGAGGAACGAACGCCTGCGGCGACGGTGGAGTAGGAGTAGTAACCTGCGGGGTAATAGGGCGAAAGGTCGTCGGGTGGGTCGAGGAGCTGCAGGCTGCGGCAGGCGGCGCACTCCAGGTAGGTGAAGGTGTGGCCAAGACCCAGCATCCTTTCCCGGGCCGTGAAGGTGCGGTGGCCCTCGGTTCGTCCGCAGATCCGGCAGGTGAGCGTGGTGTTGGTGGACATGTTCCCCGAACTCGACGCGGTGCGCGCACCGAACGTCTCCTGTGCCTCAGATCGGCGCCATCGTGCCTTCATACTGCTTCATCATCCGCTTCGAAAGGAAGACCGGATCGCACCGGCGCATCTGGGGTGAGCGGGTCTTCCACTCGTGCGTCTGATGGTAGATGCCGAACAGCGCATAGCCGTCCTGCGCCATGCGTACGGCGAGTTCGTGGAACGGCACATGGAAGGTGTTGTGGGGGTTCATGCCCGCCTCCAGTTCCACCAGGTCGATGCGTTGGTCACGCAGTGCTCCGGAAGCCCCTTCCAGCACTTCCAGATCATGTCCTTCCGTATCGATCTTCAGGTAGCTCACCCGCTCGATCCTCCGTTGTGCGAGGAAATCGTCCAAGGTGATCATCGGCATCACCTCCACCTGTTCGGCCGCGGCTTCGGCACCGAGGATCCGGTTCATCCGGTCCGTGCCCATGCTGGACATGCGTGCCTGCCCCGTGGAGGAGCCGAGTGCGTAGCGGTGGCAATGGATGCGCTCCTCCGCACGCGTGTTGCGCACCAGCAGGTCGAAGGTGGCGGCCACGGGCTCGAAGGAATGGATCTCCGCTTTTGGATGGGTTTCCGCGTAGAGCAAGGCGGACTGTCCGTTGTTGGCCCCGACATCCAGGAAGGTGTGCATGCGATGGCCCGGAAGCGAGGTGCGGATGTCGCGGAAAACGTCCAACCCATGCGGAAGGTAGCGCAGCAGATGAACACCGGTGAGGCGTTCGATGGCGCGACGAACGAGACGGGATGGCTTCATGGGTTCGATCGTGGGACAAGATATAGGCCCGGCCGAGGACGGTCCGCAGTTGAACGGCTCCGTCCGTGCCATCACTTTCACGCTTGCCGGTCCGTATGGACACCGATCTTCGCATCGACCCCATACCGATGAAGACACCCAGCCTTCGCATCCTCACCGGCCTTGCGCTTATGTCGACCGTCCACGCGGCGCACGCCCAAGGCACACCCTTCACGTACGACGACATGCTCCTGCTGGACCGCATCGGCAACCTGCAGGTGGATCCCTCGGGGCGTTATGCGCTCTTCAACGTACGCGCCACCGACATGGAGAAGAACAAGGGCGTGAGCACGCTCTGGATGAAGGACCTCAGCAGTCCCGCCACCCCGGAGGTGAAGCTGGCCGTGTCCGAAGGCGGTGCCAGCGATGCCCAATGGAGCCCCGACGGCTCGGGCTTCTACTTCCTCTCCACACGGAAGGGCGAAAGCAGCCAGGTCTGGAAGAGCGATCCGCTCGGCACCAAGGCGGTGCAGATCACCCAGTTGCCCTTGGACGTGAACGCCTACCGCATCGCCCCCGATGGCAAAGGACTCGTGGTGTCGATGGCCGTCTTCCCGGAATGCACCGGCGATGCCATTGATTGCACCACGAAGAAGCTCGCCGAGCGCGCGGCCGACAAGTCCACCGGCATGGTCTACGACAAGCTTTTCGTGCGCCACTGGGATACGTGGGCCGATGGTACGCGCAACCACCTCTACTACGTGCCGCTCAGCGCCAGCGGCCGGATGGTGGCCTTGACGCCCCAGCTCGATGGCGATGTGCCCTCCAAGCCCTTCGGTGGTTCCGAGGATTTCGCGATCGCCCCCGATTCGCGGACGGTCTACTACGCTGTGCGCATCGCCGGCAAGCGTGAGCCGTGGAGCACCAACTTCGATCTGTACAGCGTACCCATTTCCGGTGGTGCCCCCACGAACCTCACGGCCGACAACCCGGCTTGGGATGCCCTGCCGTGCCCTTCACCCGATGGGAAGACCTTGGCCTACAAGGCGATGAAGCGCCCGGGCTTCGAGGCCGATCGGTTCTGGATCAAATTGCGCGATGCTTCGGGCAAAGTGACCGAACTGGCGCCCGACTGGGACCGCAGCGTGGACGATATGAAATGGTCCAAGGACGGGAAGAGCCTGTACGTCACCGCCGGTGATGTGGGCATCGGCCGGCTCTTCCGCATCGAAGTGGCCACGGGTAAGGTGACGCCGCTGTCCAAGAGCGGGCACATCGACGTCTTCCACGAGACAGCCAACGGCTTCGTGTTCCTGAAGAGCAACCTCAACAGCCCCAGCCAGCTTTTCGCCTCGAAACCCAAGAGCGCGATGATCGACGAAGGCGCCACGAACCTCACCGCGGTGAACGCCTCCCTGAAGAACAAGGTCTTCGGTGCGTACGAGCAGTTCAGCTTCAAGGGGTGGAACGACGAGACCGTGCACGGCTATGTGATCAAGCCCGCGAACTACGTGGAAGGCAGGAAGTATCCCGTGGCCTTCCTGATCCACGGTGGACCGCAGGGCAGCTTCGGTGATGGCTGGAGCTTCCGCTGGAACCCGCAGACCTATGCCGGTGCCGGATACGCCGTGGTGATGATCGACTTCCATGGCAGCACGGGCTACGGCCAGGCCTTCACCGATGCCATCAGCCAGCACTGGGGCGATCGTCCATTGGAGGACCTGCAGAAAGGCTGGGCCTTCGCCTTGGGCAAGTATCCCTTCCTCGATGGTGATCGGGCCGCGGCGCTCGGGGCTTCCTATGGCGGCTTCATGGTGAACTGGATCGCCGGCAAATGGCCCGGTGCCTTCAAGTGCCTGGTGTCGCACAACGGCGTGTTCGATGCCCGTGCCATGGGCTACTCCACGGAAGAGCTGTGGTTCACCGACTGGGAGAACGGTCCGGATGTGTTCACCAAGCCCGAGTTGTACGACGTCTTCAACCCGTTGCTGCATGCGAAGGATTGGACCGTGCCGATGCTGGTGATCCACTCCGACAAGGACTACCGCATCCCGCTGTCGCAAGGACTGGGTGTCTTCACGGCGTTGCAGACGAGGGGCATCGATTCGCAGCTGCTGCGTTTCCCCGACGAGAACCACTGGGTGTTGAAGCCGCAGAACTCCCGCCTGTGGCACCGCACCGTGTTCAACTGGCTCGATACCCACATCGGGGGCAAGTGACGCCGAAGCGTGGTGCGTCAGCCGCGTTTGCGCAGCACCACCCGTAGGTTGTTCACGATGAGGTCATCGAACTGCTGCACCTTTCCTTGGAAGCAGGAAGGGAAGCGGCGTACGATATCCAGGTCGGCGGTGTGGTAGTACTCCGCCTGCTCCAGGATATCGGCTCGGTCGCGCATGCTGGACCACAGATCGCGGAACTGCTGGACCGTCCATCCGTTGCAATGACCGGGGTCCAAGGGCTCCACGCCGCGTTCGGTGAGGTACGTGTTCATCAGCTCCAGGGGGAACAGGAACTGGCAGTATGGCACGGGGATCTTGTAGTAGGCGTGCAGCCCTTTCGCGGAGCCGTACAAGGGACCGAAATGCAGATGCACCCGTCCACCGGGCCGTGTTACGCGCAACGCTTCGCGGAGCACCTGCGCCGGATCACCGAAATGTTCGAAGGCATTGAAGGAGTGGACCACGTCGAAATGATCGCCGGGATATTCCAAGGCCATGGCATCCATGCGCCGGAAACGAACCCCGGCCGCGGCCGCGCGCGGGTCGAGCTGCTCCACGAGGTCGATGCCGTGTCCATCCTTGCCGGCCTGTTGCAGTGCCGCGGCCGTCATACCGTCCAGGCAGCCGAGGTCCAGGAAGCGCCGGGCCTCCGGATGTGCGGCCATCAGCTCCTTCGCCCGCTGGCGGCCGCGCTCCTCCAAGGCATCCGCGCCATAGCCGTAGCTGGGAGGTGCCGCGTAGGTCCGGCACAGCTCCTCCAGTTCGGTCCGGCCGAGCCACGCCGGACCGACGGCCGGCTGGAACAACAGGCGCTCGGTGGCCGCATGGCGCTCGCGCTCCTGACGGGCACGTCTACGCGCTGCGGCTTGGCGGACCACCGCTGGTACCCAAGGACGGAAAACGGCTTTGATGCGTTGGAGCATGCGCCAAAAGTAGAGGGGACCCGTATCCCGGCATGGCGCGGCCCCGGCATCCCCCTATCTTCGCGCCGCGTTCTTTCAGAAATCCCGGTCCTCGTACCGGGACGCTTATCCAGAAAGGCGGAGGGACTGGCCCTGCGAAGCCTTGGCAACCGTCCGGTGGTGATCCATCGGGTAGGTGCTAAATCCAGATCATGAATGTCACGGTGAGCCCGCCGAACCGGACAGGAATGATGAAGATGAGCCGTGATCAGGAAGCAAGTCCCGCAAGGGAGCATTGACGCCTCATCCGGTCCATCGGGTGGGGCTTTTTCATTTCTGGTGGCACGGAAGAACGGAACGATATGAAGACATTCGAACAAGTCGCCCAAGAGCCCGCCTCCACCTTGGAGGCTGCGGCGAACAAGCGCATCCTCGTCCTCGACGGGGCCATGGGCACCATGATCCAGAAGCTCGGCCTCACCGAGGAGGACTTCCATCCCAAGGGCATGGAGAACCACCCGATCCTGTTGAAGGGCAACAACGAACTGCTTTCGCTCTCGCGGCCCGATGCCATCCGCACCATCCACGAGCAATACCTCGCGGCCGGCGCCGACATCGTGGAGACGAACACCTTCAGTGCTACCAGCATCGCGCAGGCCGAGCACGAATGCAGTCACCTGGCGCGCGAGATGAACCTGGCCTCGGTGCGCTTGGCCAAGGAGGCGTGCGCGAAGTACAGCGCCATGGATCCGAGCAAACCGCGTTTCGTGGCCGGTGCCATCGGGCCCATGAACAAGACCGCCTCGCTCAGTCCCGACGTGAACGACCCCGGTTTCCGCGCCGTCACCTTCGATCAACTCGTTACTGCCTACAAGGAACAAGTGGAAGCCCTGCTCGATGCCGGTGCCGACATCCTGCTGGTGGAGACCATCTTCGACACGCTCAACGCCAAGGCCGCCTTCTTCGCCGTCGATGAGGTCTTTGAAGCACGAGGCACACGCGTGCCGTTGATGTGCAGCGTCACCATCACCGATGCCAGCGGGCGCACCCTCAGCGGCCAGACCATCGAGGCCTTCCTGATCAGCATGCAGCACGTGCCGCTCTTCAGTATGGGTCTCAACTGCGCGCTGGGCGCGGCGCAGATGCGCCCGTACCTCGAGGTGATCGCCGAGCAGAGCACCTGCCGCGTGAGCATCTACCCCAACGCCGGCCTGCCCGACCAGATGGGCGAGTACCGCGAAACACCCGAGGTCACCGCCCGCCTCGTGGGCGAGTTCATGGCCAACGGCTGGGTGAACGTGGTGGGCGGGTGTTGTGGCACCACGCCGGAGCATATCGCAGCGCTGGCCAAGGAGGCTACGAAGCATGCACCGCGGGTGCAGCCTGTGTTGGCATGAATACTTCACCATCCCTCCTTCGTCGGGACAGGCTCCGGCACAGAGGGCACAGAGGAATGCTAATGCGCGCCTGTAACACCGAGCAGAGTCGAGGTGTGGGCGTGCCCCCTCCCCCGGCTAAAGGCCGGGGCTTGGAGTTTAGCCCGGGCTCGGACCCGGGCCTGTACTCCTCGCTTCCCCGGCTTGAAGCCGGGGCTCACTGCGGGGTGCCGCTTCAATCGCTCACGCAACGTGCAATTCCCATTGACCTCAGCAACCAATGAAACGTTGGTACAAGTTCGGATTGTTCAATGCTCTCGTAGGAGTGATCGTCGGGCTGCATCTCACTGTTACGGCAACTGGCAATGGTTATTGGGCTTTTATTGTTGCAGCGCCCATCGCCGCATTTCTTACAGCTGGTATTTGCTGGAGGTGTTTCCAATCCGATTCAGAACCGATTGAAACGCCATATCTATTTGTCATTGGCTTGATCTCTGGGACGGCTTCGCACTATGTCACCTTCGTGTTGCTCGGTTTGGGGATCAACATTCTCTATTTGATCGGAGCTTATGAGGGTGACTCACTGGGCAACCCGCCACCCAATCTCCTTATGGTCATTGCTGGTTCATTCGCGACTACCCTTTACAGCCTCTTGATGTATGGTTGGGTAACCGTTCCCGCCTCTATTCTATCCGGCTTTCTCGTGAAGTGGTTCAGCCCAAAACCCGCATTGGTCGACAATGCATCAGCTTCTCCGTTGAAGTCTTCCTGACATGTCCATCCCCACCTACTCCGGCCTCGAGCCGCTCCGCATCTTCAAGGGCGCCAACTTCGTCAACATCGGCGAGCGCACGAACGTCACGGGCAGCGCGGCCTTCCGTAAGCTGATCAAGAACGGCAACTACGATGAGGCCGTGAGCGTGGCCCGCCAGCAGGTGGAGAACGGCGCGCAGGTGATCGATGTGAACCTCGATGAGGGCATGATCGATGGCGTGGAGGCCATGACCAAGTTCCTCAACCTCATCGCCGCCGAACCCGACATCGCGCGCGTGCCCGTGATGGTGGACAGCAGCAAGTTCGCCGTGGTGGAAGCCGGCCTGAAATGCCTGCAAGGCAAGGGCATCGCCAACAGCATCAGCCTGAAGGAAGGGGAAGCGGAGTTCCTGCGACAAGCGAAGATCATCCGTCGCCTCGGTGCCGCCACCGTGGTGATGTGCTTCGACGAGCAGGGCCAGGCCGACAACTTCGAGCGCCGCATCCAGATCGCGCAGCGCAGCTACGACCTGCTCACGCAGAAGGCCGGCTTCGCGCCGCACGACATCATCATCGACGCGAACATCCTCACCGTGGCCACCGGCATGGCCGAGCACGACCGTTACGCCATCGACTTCATCGAAGGGGTGCGGTGGATCAAGCAGAACCTGCCCGGTGCGCTCACCAGCGGCGGCGTGAGCAACGTGAGCTTCAGCTTCCGGGGCAACGAACCCGTGCGCGAGGCCATCCACACGGCCTTCCTCTACCACGCCATCAAAGCGGGGCTCGACATGGGCATCGTGAACGCCGGGCAGATCGGGGTGTACGACGACATCCCGAAGGACCTGCTGGAGCACGTGGAGGATGTGCTGCTGGCGCGTCGCCCCGATGCAACAGAGCGTATGGTCGCGTTCGCCGAACAGTTCAAAGGCGCGCCAAGCGCGGAAGTTGTCGCAGCGCAAGCCGCCTGGCGCGAAGGCTCCGTGGAGGAACGCCTGAAGCATGCCTTGGTGCATGGCGTCACCGAGTTCATCGAAGCGGATACCGAAGAGGCCCGCGTGCGGTACGTGGACCCTGTGCTGGTGATCGAAGGACCGCTGATGGCCGGTATGAACGTGGTGGGCGACCTCTTCGGGAGCGGCAAAATGTTCCTGCCCCAAGTGGTGAAGAGCGCCCGCGTGATGAAACGCGCCGTGGCCTACCTCGAACCTTTCCTCGCGGAGAAGAAGGCCGCACAGGTGCTCGGCACACAGAAGGAAGGCGCGAAGAAGGTGCTGCTCGCCACGGTGAAAGGGGATGTACACGACATCGGCAAGAACATCGTGGGCGTGATCCTCGCCTGCAATGGCTGGCAGGTGATCGATCTGGGCGTGATGGTGCAGAGCGCCACCATCCTGAAGACCGCACGCGAGATGAAGGTGGACATCATCGGCCTCAGCGGACTGATCACCCCCTCGCTCGATGAGATGGTGCACGTGGCCAAGGAGATGGAACGCGAAGGCTTCGAGACCCCGCTGCTGATCGGCGGTGCAACGACGAGTCGCGTGCACACCGCCGTGAAGATCGCGCCGCACTATAGCAATCCTGTGGTGCACGTCATCGATGCTTCGCGCAGCGTGCCCGTGGTGAGCAATCTGCTCAGCGACAACGAGCGCGCACGCTTCGAGGTGGACATCAAGGAGGAATACGCCAAGGTGCGCACCCAGTACGAGGGCAATCAGCGCGAGAAGGAATACGTGCCCCTGACCGAAGCGCGGGCGAAGAAGTTCGTGATCGACTTCGCCGCCGAGCCGCCGGTGGTGCCCAAGAGCACGGGCATCTTCAGCTACCGCAATTACCCGCTGGCCGAGCTGGTGCCCTACATCGACTGGACGCCCTTCTTCATGGCCTGGGAACTGGCCGGCAAGTACCCGCGTATCCTGGAGGATGCCGTGGTGGGTGCCGAAGCCACGCGCCTCTTCAACGATGCGCAGAAGATGCTGGACCGCATCGTGAAGGAGCAATGGATCCAGGCGCACGGAGTGGCGGGCATCTGGCCCGCGAACACGGTGAACGACGACGACATCGAACTCTACGGCGACGTGGCCCGCACCAAGGTCATCGGTCGTGTCCATACCATGCGCCAGCAGAGCAAGAAGGCGCCCGGCGTTCCCTACATCGCCTTATCGGACTTCATCGCTGCGAAAGGCACCGCCGACCACCTCGGTGGTTTTGCGGTGAGCGCCGGCCATGGGGTGGATGAACGCGTGAAGCGCTTCGAGGCCGCACACGACGATTACAGTGCCATCCTGCTCAAGGCCTTGGCCGATCGCCTGGCCGAGGCCTTCGCCGAGAAGCTGCACGAGGTGGTGCGCCAGGAACTCTGGGGCTATGAGACCGTCCGACTCAGCAACGACCAGCTGATCAAGGAGGAGTACCAGGGCATCCGCCCGGCGCCGGGCTATCCCGCCTGCCCGGACCATACCGAGAAGCCCGAGCTCTTCCGCCTGTTGGACGCCACCAAGCACACGGGCATCACCCTCACCGAAGGCTTGGCCATGAGCCCGGCGGCGGCGGTCAGCGGCTTCTACTTCGCCCACCCGTGGAGCAAGTACTTCGGGATCGGCCGGGTGGCCCGGGACCAGATCGAGGACCTCGCGCTGCGCAAGGGCGAGAGCGTGGAGTGGATGGAGCGCTGGTTGGGCAGCAACCTGGGGTACTGAACCCCGATCGGGCCTTCCCCGTATGAGCGGGCGTGCGACCTCCACGCATACCCCTGCTGTTGGCCTTTTGTGGCCATGGCCTTCTCCTGCTCGCCCAAGCCCCGCAAAGGCCGGCGCAGGCGAACGGCGATTGTATGGGCGCACTTTTCATCCGGGACAGCATCTATGTGCAGGAGAGCGCGGTGCGCGGTTTCGGCAACGTGCTGGAGGTGAAGGAGAATCCCGCGGAGGATAAACAATGGTTGGAACGGGAGCACCATTCCACCTGGTACCGCTTCCGGGCACCGGTGAAGACGACCCTCACCTTCGACATCATCCCGAAGAACATCGAGGACGACATCGACTTCCTGCTCTTCCAAGGCGCAGTGCCGGGGTTCTGTGAAAAGGTGGTGACCAAACAGGTGGCCCCGGTGCGTACCAACATCTCGCGCAACGACAAGAGCAACGGTTCCGTCTGCGGCCTCCGGAAGGGGGCGGAGGAGGAGTTCGTGCGATCGGGTGTGGGTTCCTCCTTCAGCAGACCGGTGGAGGTGCAGGCCGGTGAACTGCTCTATCTGCTCGTGGACTACCAGGATCGCCCATTGGACGGATACACCATCCACTTCCATTATGACCCGCCTCCACCACCCCCACCGCCCGAGGACAAGAAGAAACGCAAGCAGATCCTGGTCGTGGACATCGTGGACGGAGCCACCGGCCAACCCGTGGAAGCACTGCTCACGGTGCAGGGCCTGGTCTTCGACAAAACGGTGGAGCAGAAGGGCAACAGCCGCTATTACTTCGAAATGGAGCCCTATCGCAACCTGAAGTTCGGCTGCGTGCGCAAAGGCTACATGTTCCATAACAAGGAGGTGAAAGGCAGCATGGAGGACACGTTGCGCGTGCGGCTGGACCTGTCTCCGATCAAGGCCGGCGAGAACGTGGTGCTGGAGGATATCCGCTTCGTGGGCAATGACCAGAAGGTGCTGCGCAGTTCCGAGCCGAGCCTGCTGCTTTTGCTGCTCTTCATGCAGGAGAATCCAACGGTGAAGATCCAGGTGGAGGGCCATGTGAACGGACCCACCTACAAGAACAACAAGGAGTTCATCGCCCTCAGCGAGGCAAGGGCCATGACGGTCTACAACTTCCTGCTCGTGAACGAGGTGCCCACCTCCCGCATCGGGTACGTGGGAATGGGCAACTCGAAGATGCTCTATCCCGAACCGAAGAACAACGCGGAGAGCGAGGCCAATCGCCGGGTGGAGATCAAGGTGCTGAGCAACTGACGCCCGGTCGTCCTTCACCTTTCGCCCACGGGAACCGCCGTTCATCCCAACGCACGGGACACGCGGGAAGGGCCGGATACTTTTGTTCATGCCGCCTTATCCGCCTCCGATGCGCCATCTATCGCTCCTGTTCGTTCCGTCCTTCGCCATAGGTCTTCAGGCCCAATCGTGGACCTTGGACCAATGCCTCCGCCGGGCAGAGGAGAAGAACCTGGCCGTGCGCAATGCCGCCCTCGACGCCCAGTTGGCCGATCGGGCCCACGACCAGGCCTACTGGTCCTTCCTGCCCGACCTGAACGCCGCCGCCACCCATGGCTACAACTGGGGGAAGGCCATCGACCGGTTCACCAACACCTTCGCCACGGACCGCGTGCGGACGAACAACCTCTACCTCAGCAGCAACTACACCCTCTTCGAGAGCGGACGGCGTCATCACGAGCTGAAACAGGCCGAACTGAACGAGGAAGCGGCGATCAAAGGTCTGGAGGCGGCCCGCAACGATATCCGCACCGAGGTGGTGCGCGCCTACCTGAACGTGCTCGGCCTGCGCGAAAGGCTCAGTGCCGCCGAACAGCAGATGTCCGTGACGCGCGATCAGGTGGCCCGCACCCAGGCCCTGCTCGATGCCGGCCGTGTGGCCCGCTCCGAGCTGTTGGACAATGAGGCGCAGTTGGCGCAGGAGGAATACACCGCTACCGACCTCCGCAACCAATCGGCACTGGCCATGCTCGGCCTGGCCCAGCTGATGCAGCTGACGCCGGAGGAGATGAAGGGCTTCGATATCGTGAAACCGGCCATCGGGGAACTGGCCATCGCCGAACCCACCGTTTCCGAGGAAGAGGTCCTGCGCAACGTATTGGCCAACAACCCCGCCTACAAACAGGCCGAACTGCAGTCGGCGAGCGCGGAGCGCGGTGTTTCCATCGCGAAGACCCAGGTGCTGCCCTCGATCTCGTTCAACGCTTCGCTTGGTACGGGTTACTCCGGCCGCAACCTCGAGTACATCGGGGAGCCGGTCCCCGATGGCAATATCCTTATCGGTGCCACCGAAGAAGGTGTTCCGGTCTATGCCCCCTCGTTCTCGCAGGATTCCCGGGTGCGGGCCTTCGGTGCGCAGTTGGACGACAACCTCAATGAATCCGTGGGCTTCACCCTGAGCGTGCCGATCTTCAACAACATGCGTACCCGCTACGGTGTGGACCAGGCCCGGATCCAACTGGAAAAGGCGAAGAACACGATGGAGACCCAACGCAACGCGCTGCAGGTGGACGTGCAGAACGCCATCACCGCGCAGCGAGGCGCCTACCGCCAATACGAGAGCGCACGCCGTTCGGTGGCCGCCTCGGAGGAGTCCATGCGCTACGCCGACGAACGGTTCCTGCAGAACGCCATCACCGCCGTGGAGCTCAGCACCATGAAGGCCCGCCTGCAGAAGGCCACCGCCGACCTGATAAACGCGAAGTACACCTACCTGATGTCCGCCAAATCCCTGGACATCCTGCAAGGACTGCCGGTGACGTTGTGATGCCCGTGGACTTGGCCACCTTTGCGTTCCGTTCCGCCCGGTCATGGCCCTGATCCTCGCTTTCGATACCGCAACACCGCACCTGGCCATTGCGCTTTCCCGGGACGGTGCGCTGCTGGCGGGCCGCATCGGGTCCGGCGACCGTACCTCCCATGCGGCCGTCCTGAACGTGCTCATCCAGGAGGTGGTCGATGAAGCCGGCGTGACATTGCGCGATCTCGATGCCGTGGCCGTGGGAACCGGTCCCGGTTCATACACCGGATTACGCATCGGTGTCTCCGCTGCGAAGGGCCTGTGCTTCCCGCTCCGCGCGGCATTGATCGGCCTGCCCACCTTGGAGGTCATGGTGCATCAGTTGCTCGCCTCCGGTTTCGTGTCGCAGCCGACCGACCGTCTTCGGCCCATGATCGATGCCCGAAGGATGGAGGTCTTCACGGCCGAGTTCGATGCCGAAGGACGATCGCTTTCGGGCACCGCCCCCGTGATCCTGGACGAGCCGTGGTGTGCCTCTTGCGGGAACGGAGTGCGCCATGTGGTCTTCGGTGATGGGGCCGACAAGGCCGCGTCGCTCTGGTCCTCCGTTGAGGGGTCGATCGTGCATGTGCCGGCGATCGCTCCCTCACTGGAAGGACTTGCGCGCTTGGCGGAGTTCTTCCATGCACAGGGAAGGACCAGCGACATCGCGTACCTCGTGCCGGAATACGGCAAGGCCGCGAATGTGACCCTGCCGAAGACCTGAACCGTCAGAGACCGGCAAGGATGGTGAGGAGCGCGATCAGCGGCACTTCGCCGTTGAGGTGCAGGATCGCGTCGCTCTTCTGCGCGAACGCACCTTCGGCCAGGTGCACGATCTCGCCGTCGAGCACGAACGCGCCCTCCTGCTTGGTGCAGAACGCACCATCGGCATGGAAGATCCGGTTCGCCTCCACCAGCAACGTGCAGTTCCCCTTCGTGCAGAACGCACCGTGGCAGCGCGAGAAGTTGTTGCCGTTCAACGTGTACGCCGCCATGCCGCGTTGTCCGAAGGCATCAGCGCTGTGGAACACCTGTTCCCTGTCGAAGACGTATAGACAGGGCCCGCGTGAACCATAGGGCCCACAGGCTTGGAAGATGCGTCCGTCCTCCACCAGGAAGGCCGCATCGCCACGGGTGCCGAAGGCGCCATAGGCCCAGGAGACCACCGCGCGTTGGGCGCTGGCGAAGGTGATGGTGGAGAGGAAGAACAGGAGGAAGAGGCCGCGCATGCCACGAAGTTCAGCAACCTCGGCCCGTTCTCAGCGCTGCGTGGTGTACTTCATCACATGGATCAGGCCCGTGTCCAGTTCCTTCGTCAGGGTGGCCTTCAGGAACAAGGTGCCTTCCTCGTACAGGAACTCGGTGTGGCGGACGGCCTTGCCATCGTGCCAAGTGTCGCAGGTGAGCGGATCCCCGGCCTTGTCGTAGGTCCACGTGTGTTTGATGGAGCGGTCGTTCGACAGGTCCGAGCGTTCGACGCGTTCCTTGAGCCGTCCGCGTTCGTCGTAGTCGAAGGTGATGAGGCCCCGGCGCTGGGTGATCAGGTAATGGTCGCGGATCGCGCGCAGGTAGCCGAGCTTGTCGCTGCTCCAGGTCTGTTCGCGGTAGGGCAGTCCCCGGTCGTTGACGTAGGTCTTCCGCCAGGCCGTGTCGTTCACCACGGTGTAGGTGAAGCGCTCATCGCTGACGATCGTGGCTTCCCCGGCGACCAGGTTGTACCGATCGCTGCCGAGGTTCTCCACGCGGAGGTAGGTCTCGCGTACGGGTCGGCCCTGCTGATCGAGCTCGTTGCGCAGGACGTAGTGGCCGTTGAGGTCGTTGCGCAACTGCTCCACCAAGTAGCCGCGGCCGTCGTAGGTGTAGGCCACGGAGGCCGTGTCCAGACCGGTGCCGGGGCGGCCGTGGCTGTTGTTGCCGTAGCTCAAGGCACCACTGTTCCCGAAGCGGTAGAACACGCGCTCGTTCCGCTGTCGCATCGGCTCGTTGTCGCGCTTCACGTGCGCAAGCCCGCTGACGCTGGTGATGTGGTTGCGTGCGATGAACACCGGGGAGAAGTGCAGCACCGTGGGGTCGCCCGGACCGGCTTCGACCTGCACCATCTGGGCGCAGAGCATCACCGGCGACAAGCCTAGCGCCATCAGCGTGCTCCTCATGACAGCTCCTGCAGGGCTTCCTCCACCGTGGCCACGGGCATGCGGCAGCTGCGGTGTTCACAGACATGGATCATCGTACGATCGGTGGCGGGGCGTTCGGCCAACAGCGGCAATGTGCTCGTGCCCGTCGTGCCCAGGAAGAGCCGCGAGGGAATGAAGGTCCTGCCGAAGGTGCGGCGCAGGGTGTTCGCTTCGGCCCCGACGATGGCGATGGCCGGATACGGGAAGACGAGGTCCAACAACAGCAGGCCCCAGTTGGTGTGGCTGGCCGGATGCTCCATCACTTGCGGAAGCACGGCGCGGAGCTGGCCCTCGGCCAGATCGATCCATCGCTGTTCTTCGATGAGATGGCCCAGGGTGTGGAGCGCTTTGGCCAAGGTGGAGTTGGATGCGGGGATCACGTTGTCGTGCACTTCCATGGGGCGCGAGATCAACGCCGGATCCAGGTCGCTGGTGCTCCAGAACAGTCCTGTCCGTTCATCATGGAAATGCGTCACCGTGTATTCGGCCAAGATCCTGGCCTCCTCGATCCAACGCGGATCGAAGTCCGCTTGGTACAGCGTTAGCAACGCCTCGATGGTGAAGGCATGGTCCTCCAGGAAGCCGTTGATGCCGGCCCTGCCGTTGACGCAGGTGCGCCACAACCCGCCGTCGGGTCTCCGGCAGTGTTGCAGCAATGCACCCATCGTGCGCTGCGCGAGTTGCAGGTGGTGGGGCACCTCCAATGCATCCGCCGCGTGGCAGAGCGCGGTGATCATCATCGCGTTCCAGGAGGTGAGCGCCTTGTGGTCCAGGCCCGGGCGGACCCGATCGGCGCGCGCGTGGAGCAGCTTGTCCGTGATGCCATCGATGAGTTGGCGGAGTTCCTCCACGCTGATGCCCATGCGGGATGCGAAAGCTCCATCACCCCCATCGCGCAGCAGGATGTACCGGTCGTGCTCCCACAGCCCCCGGTCATCCATGCAGAAGTAGGAGCGTGCCAAGGCTGCCTCCTCGTCGAGCAGATGGTCCACTTCCGCCCGGGTCCAGACGTAGAAGAGGCCTTCCACGCCTTCGCTGTCGGCATCCAACGCACTTTGGAAAAGCCCGTCGGAACCCATCAGCTCGCGCTGCAGGAAACCGATGGTGCGTTCCACCACGCGGCGGTAGGCTTCGTCGCTGAATACCTGGTATCCTTTGGCGTAGAGTTGGACCAGTTGCGCATTGTCGTACAGCATCTTCTCGAAGTGCGGCACCTTCCAACGGGCGTCCACGCTGTAACGTGCGAAGCCTCCGCCCACCTGATCGTGGAGGCCGCCCTGCTCCATCTTGTCCAGCGTGAGGCGCACGTGCTGTTCCACCGTAGCGTCCTTGGTATGCACGGCATGATGCAGCAGGTACTCATACGTGTTGGGCAGCGGGAACTTCGGTGTGCGGTCGGCGCCGCCGAACACCCGGTCGAAGTCGTGCTCCAAGGCCTCCGAGATGTGGCGGGCCAGGTTGCGATCGAAGTCGACGGGTTCGTCCGGAGGATGCACCAGGTCGCTGGCCTGTACGCCTTCATGCAGCCGCGCTGCATATCCGGCCACCTTGCCCGGATCGCCCTTCCAAGTGGCGTCGAGGTCCTGCAGTACCTGTCTCCATTGATCGGGCGGGAAGTAGGTACCCCCGTAGATCGGCCGGCCATCGGGCAGGGTGAAGCAGTTCAAGGGCCAACCGCCCCGCCGGGTCATCAGCTGGACGGCGTTCATGTAGATGTGGTCCACATCCGGCCGTTCCTCGCGATCCACCTTGATGCAGACGTAGCGCGCGTTCATCTCCTGGGCCAGCGCTTCGTTCTCGAAGCACTCCCGCTCCATCACATGGCACCAATGGCAACTGCTGTAACCGATGCTGATCAGTACCAGCTTGTTGTCGGAGCGGGCCTTCGCGAAGGCCTCTTCACCCCAGGGATACCAGTCCACCGGGTTATGCGCGTGCTGCAGCAGGTAGGGACTGCTTTCCTGCGCGAGGCGGTTGGTGGGTCGGGACATGTACTTTGGCCGTGCAACGAATGGACCAAAGGAACAAGCTCGCCCGCCGCGCGCAGGATGCCCCACGGAATGCTCGTCAACAACGCACCGTGGAGCGCACGGTGAAGGAACAGAAGTGGCCGGGCACCTGGATGGCGTTGGGCATCTTCATCGGGTTGTTCAGCATGCTCTATGTGGGGCACCGGACCATGGTGGGCATCGATGTCCTGCTGCGTGGCTTGGCCCTGTTCAGTTGCGTCGGTGCCGTGTTGCCCTATGCCATCAGCGGTCTTCGCATCGGTATGGAGCGGTTGGAATGGGTCTTCTTCAACCTGCTTGCCGTGGGCCCCATCCTCATGAGCCTCCTGTTGTGGACCAACTTCATCGCGCACGGTCCCGAGCGCTGTACGGAACACCACATCGCCTCGGATGCGGTGGTCCGGATCCCCGATGACAACGGAGGGGAGCAGGTGATCACCGTTCCCCGCAGCGAGGGATGGATCCCCATGGGAGGGGAGGAGAAAGGAGCGACCGCCTATACCCTGTGCGTAGCGAAGGGCTGTCTGGGCTACTGGACGATCACCGAGCGCCACTACGTGCAGCCCTGATCATCGGCGAAGGTCGATGGTGTGCCGCTCCTCGAAGGGGAACTTCCGGCGGAACAACCAAGTGCCGGCGCGTACCGTGCCTTTCACGCGCAGATCGCCCCGGCCGCTGAGCGTGGCGACGAGAAGGGCGCCCATGGCGTTGCTGCCATCCCCATCGAAGCTCGCGTGCAGGGGTATGTGATAGATCCCCGTGCTGCGGGGCGGAAGCACGATGCGTTCATCCAGGCGGGCCTTGCCGATGTAGAGCTCGTTGAGGTAGACGTCCACATCGGGGTCCTGCACCTTGATGCGGAAGCCGTTGGGGTTCTCCAGCGTAACGTCCAGATTGAGGGCCACGCCCCGTTGGTCCAGGCGGCTCACCGAAGCCCCGTTCACGCCCTTGAACACCACTTCCTGGTACGTGCAGCCGGTGGCAAGCAGCACCACGAGCAGTATCAGGACGAGGCGCGAAGGGGGGTGCTCAGGCATGTCCGTTGCTCAGCGCAGCATAGTGCTGGAAGAAGCGGGGGATGGTCCTGATCCCCTGGAAGTAGTTGAACACGCCGTACTTCTCGTTCGGGCTGTGGATGTTGTCGCTGTCCAGACCGAATCCGAAGAGCACCGTCTTCAACCCCAGTTCGGCTTCGAAGAGCGCCACGATGGGGATGCTACCACCGCCGCGGGTGGGGATGGGTTTCTTGCCGAAGGTCTCCTCCATGGCCTTGCTGGCGGCCTGGTAGGCGGGGCTGTCGATGGGCGTCACGGCCGCCTCGCCACCATGGTGGGGCTTCACCACCACTTGGATGCCGGGGGGCGCGATCCTTTCGAAGTGGTCCTTGAACAGCTTGGTGATGGCCTCGCTCTTCTGGTCGGGAACCAGGCGCATGCTCAGTTTCGCATAGGCCTTGCTGGGCAGCACGGTCTTGGCACCTTCACCGATGTAGCCGCCCCAGATCCCGTTCACGTCCAACGTGGGGCGGATGCTGCTGCGCTCCTCGCTGGTGTAGCCCTTCTCGCCGCGCACGTCGTTCACGGCGAGGTCCTTCTTGTACGCTTCCAGGTCGAAGGGGGCCTCGGCCAGGGCATCGCGCTCCACCTTGCTCAGTTCCTTCACCGCTTCATAGAAGCCGGGGATGGTGATGCGCCGGTCCTGGTCGTGCAGGCTGGCGATCATCTCGCACAGGGCATTGATGGGGTTGGCCACCGCGCCGCCGTATACGCCGCTGTGCAGGTCGCGGTTCGGGCCGGTCACCTCCACTTCCACATAGCTCAGGCCGCGCAATCCGGTGTTGATGCTGGGCACATCGTTGGCGATCATGGCCGTGTCGCTGATCAGCACCACGTCGGCCTTGAGGCGTTCCTTGTTGGCCTTCACGAACACCCCGAGGTTGTCGCTGCCCACTTCCTCCTCGCCCTCGATCATCACCTTCACGTTGCAGGGCAGGCTGTCGGTCTTCAGCATGGCCTCGATGGCCTTCACGTGCATGTAGAACTGGCCCTTGTCATCGGCGCTGCCGCGGGCATAGATCATGCCGTCCTTGATCACCGGGTCGAAGGGGCCGCTGTGCCAGAGGTCCAAGGGGTCGGGGGGCTGCACATCGTAGTGGCCGTAGACCAGCACGGTGGGCTTGGCCGGGTCCACGATCTTCTCGCCGTACACGATGGGGTGGCCCTTGGTGGGGCAGACCTCCACCTTGTCCATCCCGGCCTCCACAAGGCGCGCCTTCACCGCCTCGGCGCACCGGGCCACATCGGCCTTGTACTTCGGGTCGGCACTCACGCTGGGGATCCGCAGGAGGTCCAACAGTTCGTTGAGGAAGCGGTCCTTGTTGCTTTCGATGTACGGGTCGATCTTGGACATGGGGCTGGTTTCCGAGGTTCGCGGCCAAAGATAGCCGGGGGTCCCCTCTTCAGGGGGCGAGGCAACCCCCGCGGCCTTGGTGCGGTCTACCTTGCGCCGCCGTTAGGCACCACCCACCGAACCCTCGTACTTATCCCTATGCGCTCCCGTCTGTTCCGGATGCTTCTGCCATCCTTGCTGCCCCTTGTCGCCAATGCCCAGCTGCAGGTGGATGTTACCCAGACCCCGGCCGAACTGGTGCAGAATGTGCTGCTGGGGGGTGGGGTCACTGTGAGCAATGTCACGTTCAACGAGGGCTCGGCGAGCGTGCTCAGCGAGCAGGCCGGAGCGTTCAGCGGGAATTCCAACCTGGGTTTGCAGGCCGGCCTCCTGCTGGGCACCGGCGATGTCACCTTGGCCGAAGGTCCCAATGATTCCGGGGGCGATACCCAGGGCGGCGGCAACTTCGGAGCGGAGGATGTGGATCTCACCGCCTTGGCAGGGTTCTCCACCAACGACCGTTCCGTGCTGGAGTTCGATTTCGTGCCCTCGGGCGATTCGCTCTCCTTCCGTTTCGTATTCGGTTCCGAGGAATACAACGAATGGGTCTGCAGCGGGGTGAACGACGTGTTCGGCTTCTTCCTCAGTGGACCCGGCATCAATGGTCCTTTCACCAACAATGCCGTGAACCTGGCCTTGGTGCCCGGCACCAACGTGCCCATCACCATCAACACAGTGAACAATGGTACCGCCGGTTCCAACGGCATGGCGGAGACCTGCGATGCGGCCGACCCCAACTGGACCGCCAACAGCATCTACTACTTCGACAATGCCGGAGGCACCACCGTGCAGTATGACGGTTTCACCGTAGTGCTGGTGGCTGCGGCCGAAGTGATCTGCGGACAGACCTACCACATCAAGATCGCCGTGGCCGACGGCGGTGATACCGCCTTGGATTCCGGCGTGTTCCTCGAGGCGGGCAGTTTCCAGAGCTCCGTGACCGTGCAGCCCTTGTTGGGTGCTGGCATGAACGTGAACGATAGCACCATGTTCGAGGGCTGCGGTCCCATCCCTTTCTTCTTCATCCGCTCGGGTGATACCAGTGTCACCGACGTGATCCAGCTGGTGGTGTCCGGAACCGCCACGGCCGGAGTGGATTACTACCCCGCCTTTCCGTCCGAGCTCGTGTTCGAGCCCGGTGACACCATCGTGGAATGGCCCTTGACGGTGCCCCTTGATGCCGATGGCTTGGAGACCATGCTCATCTCCGTGCAGCAGAGCATGACCTGCAGCGGTATGGTGCTGCAGAGCGACTACACCTTCTACATCGCCCAGCCCGACCCCTTGGAGGTGGTCACCACGGACATCAACGGATCGTGCGGTCAGACGCACATCTTGTCGCCCACGGTGAGCGGTGGCATCGGGGACTACCGGTTCAACTGGAGCACTGGAGAGACGACGCCCACGATCATGGTG
>DASWWQ010000029.1:0-16276 GCA_036405935.1 Flavobacteriales bacterium | reverse complement strand
GCCGGAGCCGATGTTGCCTGCGATCGCGATATGCATGGGAAAGGTCGATGGAAGAGCGCGAAGTTACCCGTGCCTTCCATGGGTGGCGGATCCTGTGGATAAGTAGCGGAAGTCCGCGCCGGCTCAGCGTAATTCGTCCACAACGATGCCTTCGTCGGTGAGCATCGAAAGCTGTCCACGCTCCACGCGGGCCTGTTTCACACGCAGCCGGGCCACCGCCTCGGGCCACACCAAGGGCGTGATCTCCATCGTCAGCAGATCGTAGCGCATGAACACACCGTCCTTCACGAAAAGGATCGCGCCGTCGCGCACCTCCACGGTCTGTGCACCTTGGATGGGCAGCGTACGGCTGAAGCTGCCGAAAAGGTCGAACACGAGCACACCGATCTCCGGATCGCAGACATAGAGCCAGCTATCGTACTCGGTCATGTACGTGGGGTGCGGCGTGATGCCCAGCAATTGGTCCAAGCGGCCGCTGTTCGCCAACGGGCGAAGCTGTGCATCCACACGGAGCAGGGAGAGCTCGCGTTCATCGAAGAACCAGAAGCTGTTGCGTACGCTCATGCACACCTCGGTCACCTGCGTGAATCCATTACGGGGGAGGTCGATCGGAGAGCCTTGAACGCTGAGCGTGTTGTCGAGCAGGGCCAGCGTGCCTTGCTGCCGGGAGAAGATCAAGGGCTTCAACGAGGAGAAGGCATCGATGCGCGTGATGGGCCCGAAGGTGTTCAGGCTGTTGCGCGCGATCCGTTCGCCCTTCGCGTCATAGAGCGAAAGCTTGTCGCCCTCCAACGCGTACAAGTGGCCCAGGTCGTCCGTGGTGAAGAGGTCGAACGAGCCCTTGATCGTATGCCCTTCGCCTTGCGCCGAGGCGCAGAGGGAGAACGTGAATGCGGATGCCGCGAGCCAGTGCCTCATGCGGTGATGGTGAGCAGCAGTTGGTCCAGCAGCACGCGGTCGTTGCTCAGGCGCGGCACCTTGTTCTGGCCACCGAGCTTGCCGCGTTGCTTCATCCAGAGGAAGAAGGTGCCTTTCGGTACGGCGTGCAGCTTGGGCGGCGCCAAGGCCAGATCGCCCTTGCGTTTGGCCTCGTAGTCGCTGTTGAGGCTGCGCATCGTCTGGTCCAGGGTGCGTGTGAAGTGCTCCAGGTCGTCGGGCATGCGTTCGAACTCCACCACCCATTCGTGGCCGCCGCGCGCGCTGTGGTCCATGTAGATCGGTCCGGCGGTGTATTCGCTCACCACCGCGTTGGTGCTGCGGCAGGCGGCTTCCATGCCGCGGTCGGCGTTCTCCACGATCAGCTCCTCGCCGAAGGCATTGATGAAGCTGCGCGTGCGACCGCTCACCTGCACGCGGTAGGGTTCCGTACTGGTGAAGCGCACCGTGTCGCCGGGCATGTAGCGCCAAAGACCGGCGTTGGTGCTGATCACCAGGGCGTAGTGCTTGCCCACCTCTACCTCGTGCAACAACTTGGTGGGTGGCTGCTCACGGTCCATGTGCTCCACGGGGATGAACTCGAAGAAGATGCCGTAGTCCAACATCAGCAGCAGGTCCTCTGATCCTTTCTGGTCGGTGATGCCGAAGTAGCCCTCGCTTGCGTTGTAGGTCTCCAGGTAGTTCATGCTCTCCGAGGGGAAGAGCGCCTTGAACTGTTCGCGGTAGGGTTTGAAGCTGACACCGCCGTGCATGAAGAGCTCCAGGTTGGGCCACACCTCCAGGAGGTGACGCTTGCCGGTGAGCTCCAGGATCCGCTTCATGATCACGAGCGTCCACGAGGGCACACCGGCGATGCACCGGACATCCTCGCGCATGGTCTCTCGCGCCATCCGCTCCACCTTCTCCTCCCAGTTCTCCATCAACGCCGTTTCGATCACCGGCGTGCGTCGCACCTCCACCCACACGGGCAGGTTGCGGATGATGATGGCGCTGAGGTCGCCGGTGTAGGCATCCGGACGCAGCGGTTCGATGTCGCTGCTGCCGCCAACCACCATGCTCATGCCCTGATAGAGCCTGCTCTGCGGGTGCATGGCGAAGTGCAGGGCCAGCAGGTCTTTGCCCCCCTTGTAGTGGCAGTCCTCCAAGGCTTCCCGGCTCACGGGGATGAACTTGCTCTTGGCGTTGGTGGTGCCGCTGCTCTTGGCGAACCACCGGATGTCGGTGGGCCAGGTGAGGTTCTGTTCGCCACTGCGCAGGCGGTCCACGTAGGGCTTCAGGTCGGTGTAGTCCTGCAGGGGCACCCGTTCGCGGAACATCTCCGGCGAGGTGATCTCCTCATACCCGTAGCGCCGGCCCCATTCGGTGTAACGGGCGGAACGGATCAGGCGATGGAAGAGCTCGAGCTGGGTTTCGTGCGGGTGGTCGCGGAACAGGTCGATCTGCTGCAGCCGCTTCTTCATCAGGAAGGAGAAGAGCGCATTGACGGGCATGGCAAGGAGAGGGCTGGTGCGCGACTACTTTCGTGGGGAAGATAACACGGCGAAGGAACGATGGACGGGTTGCCGTTGCGCAAGATGCTCTCCGGACGTGATGAGGCGGGCCGGATCGCATACGCGTTGCACCTCGGTGGAAGACACCTCCCTTTGGAGGATCGCATCGGCCGCCCTTTCGCGCTGCGGTTCACCGGTGCGCGGACCTGCCTGTGCTGCGGCCGCCGCGTCCGGAAGTTCTACGGGCAGGGCCTGTGCTATCCGTGCCTGCGCGATGCTCCCGAGGCGAGCGCCTGCATCGTACGGCCCGAACTGTGCCGGGCGCACCTCGGTGAAGGACGTGATCCGCAATGGGAGCGCGATCATCATCTCCAGGAGCACTTCGTCTATCTGGCCCAGACCGGAGCAGCGGCCCTCGATCCAGCGGTGAGGGGCGGGATCAAGGTCGGTGTCACCCGCAGCACGCAGGTGCCCACGCGCTGGATCGATCAAGGAGCGGTATTGGCGGTGCTGATCGCCCGTGTACCCTATCGCCAACTGGCGGGGGCCATCGAGGTGGATCTCAAACGGATCTTCACGGACCGTACCGACTGGCGCGCCATGTTGAGGCAGGTGTCGGCGGACCCTTCGGCCTTGGTAGCGGCCCGTGCGCTGGCCATCGCCACCGTGGAGCCCGCCTTGCGCCCTTATATGTTGCACGAGGAGGAACCGCTGCTCCTGGACTATCCCTTGCGGTCCACCCTCCCGCGCGTGGCCAGCATCTCCTTGGAAGCCACCCCCGAGGTACGGGGTACCCTGATCGGGGTGAAGGGCCAATACCTGCTTTTCGGGGATGGCCGCGTGCTCAACATCCGGAACCACAGCGGGTTCCATGTGGATGAGGAGATTTTTTCGGACCCTATGTAACCTTCACGGGCCTCACCTCCGTTCAACCCGTGGGTTTCGGTCGATCACTATCGACTGATAAGGGTAAAGGGGTGAAGGGTCCTGTAACAGGGACCCTTCGCTTTTTGGTATTTCACCACCGAGACACGGAGTACACAGAGAGCACGGGGGATCGGTGGGCGAAGCCTGCCTCTTCCCAATTCCACCGCATTTGTCACACAGCCTTGAGGCGGGCTCGTGAAAGGTCCACGCCCCCACTCTGTGCGCTCTGTGCCTTTGTGGTGAAGGGCTCTAATACACGTCCAGCTCGAAGGGCATACGCGCTTGGATGCCGCTCATGGCACGCACCTTCCGCACGGTTTCATAGTGTTCCATCAGCTCCAGGTCCGTTCCCAGGGTCTGTTCGGCCACCCATGTCCTGGCGCGGCTGTTGAAGCCCTGCATCAGCTCCTCGAAGAACTCCTTCTTCTCCGGAAGCTCACGCAGTTTGTAAGTGCCTTCGGCCAGTCCAGCACGTTCAGCAGCGTCCGCGATCGCGGCTTCGAGGCCTCCGATCTCGTCCACCAACCCGATCCGCTTGGCATCGCCTCCCGTCCAAACGCGCCCTTGGCCGATGCTGTCCACTTGGGCCACGCTGAGCCTGCGTCCTTCCGCCACGCGTTCCTTGAAGGTGCCGTAGAACCGATCGATGTAGCCCTGCAGGATCAGGCGTTCCTCGGCGGTGAGCGGCCGGGTGGTGGTGAGCATGCCCGCGTGTTTGTTGGTCTGCACACCATCGAAGGTGAGTCCCAGCTTGTCGTTGAAGAGCTTCTGCATGTTGGGGATGATGGCGAACACCCCGATGCTGCCGGTGATGGTGTTGGGTTCGGCCCAGATGCGGTCGGCACCGCAGGCGATGTAATAACCACCGCTCGCCGCCAGGTCGCCCATGCTCACCACCACGGGTTTCTCCGCCTTGGTGAGTGCCACTTCACGCCAGATGACATCGCTCGCCAATCCGCTGCCCCCCGGACTGTTCACCCGCAGCACGATGGCCTTCACGGTGCTGTCCTCCCGCGCCTTGCGCAGCGCTTCGCACACCGTTGTGCTGCCCACGCTGCCATCGGAGCTTTCGCCGCTCACGATGTCGCCCTGCGCGAACACCACGGCCACCTTGTCCTTCACCGGGGCGGCTTCGGCGTCCTTCTTCGCCACGAAGGTGCGCGTATAGTCCTCCAGGTCCACGAAGGGGATCTCCTTGTCCAATGGAAGTGCCATCTGCTCCTTCATCAGGGCGAGCACCTCATCCCGGTACTTCACATCGTCCACCAGTCCTACGCTCACCGCATCAGGCGCATGGCGAACGAGCAGGCTGTCGGCGATCACGTTGAGCCGATCGCGGTCCAGGTTGCGCGCACCGCCGACCGCATCGAGGTATTCGCCCCAAAGCCCGTTGAGCAGGGCCAGCGTCTGCTGTTTGTTCGCTTCGCTCATATGGTCCTGGATCAGGTTCTCCCCGAAGCTCTTGAAGCGGTTGTTGCTGCCACGGATGAACTGCACCTCCACACCGAGCTTATCGAAGAGGCCCTTGTAGAAGGTGGTCTCGGACCGCAGTCCGCGCAGGTCCAGGTCGCCTTGGGGCGTTAGGTACACCTTGTCGGCCACGCTGGCCAAGTAGTATGTGCCTTGGGTCATCACTTCGCCGAAGGCCACGATCGGTTTGCCGCTTTCGGTGCGGAACTCGAGGAGTTTGTCCCGGATCTCCTTCACGGTGGCCATGCGCGCGGATACATAGGTGAGGTCGAGGAAGATGCCCTTGATGCGATCATCGCGCTTGGCCTTCTCGATGTTGGCCAGGATATGGTTGAGGCCAGTGGAGCCGGCACCCGAGAACGGGCCGAGGTCCAGGTCGAAGCCATCCCTGGGGCCTTGGTCCACGATACGGTCCTCCAGGCTGATGCGCAGCACGGAGCCGTCCTTCACGGCGGCGGCCTTCTTCTCGAAGTTGAACGCACTGCCCAGGGCGGCGATGGTGCCCACGAAGAGCACGATCAGCACCAGGCCGATCAGCAAGGTGCCCACCATGGAGGCGAGCATGAATTTCAGGAATTGACGCATGGAGCAAGGGATTCGATGGCGAAAGTAGACGGGTGGGCGAGGGCGATCGATCACATCTACACCGGCGGTGCTTCCGGGGGGCTGGACGGGTACTTTTGGTGCCATGCTACTTCTGCTGGGAGCGGACCAAGGCGATCCACGGGCGGCACTGGAACGCGCGCAAGCCCTGATCCACGAACGCGTTGGGTCGGTGCTGGCGCATAGCCGGGCGCATTGGACGGAGGCTTGGGGGTTCCGCAGCGACGCCCTCTTCCTCAACCAGGCCCTGCTGATCGATCCGGGTGGGCATTCCCCCCGCGAGGTCCTGGGCTTGGTGCTCGGTATCGAGCGCGACCTCGGCCGCTTTCGCGATCCCCGGCAACGGTATGGCCCGCGCACCATCGACATCGATATCCTCCTGGCCGGGAGGGCGGTGGTGGAGGAGCCCGGTCTGCAGATCCCGCATCCGCGGATGCACGAACGCTACTTCGCCCTGGCTCCAGCGGCGGACCTGGTCCCGGGCCTACGCCATCCCCGCATCGGCCGCACTGTGCTGGAGCTCCTCAACGACGTGATGCAACGGGAGGCCCATGGATGAGCGGCCGGCCTACCTGGCCGTGGAAGGCCTGATCGGAGCGGGCAAGACCACCTTCACCAAGCGGTTGGCCGAAAGGTGGAACGCGCGCCTGGTCCTGGAAGGCTTCGAGGAGAATCCCTTCCTGCCGCGGTTCTATGCCGAGCCCGATCGGTACGCTTTCCCCGTGGAGCTTTCCTTCCTGGCGCAACGGTATCATCAATTGAAGGGTGCGGGCGACCGTGACCTTTTCCAGCCGAATACCATAGCCGATTATTCGCTGGGTAAATCCCTGGTGTTCTCCAGCGTCACCCTGCGCGATGATGAACAGGAGCTGTTCAAGGAACTGTACAACATCATGTATGCGGGTCTGCCCAAACCGGATCTGTTGCTCTACCTGCATGTGCCGATGGAGCAGGTGAGGGCGCGCATCCGATCGCGGGGAAGGGACTATGAACAGGGCATCGGTGAGGACTATCTGCTGCAGCTGCAGGAGCGCTACCTCGATCATCTGCGGCAATCGCCGGATCAGCGCATCCTCATCGTGGATGTGGGTATGCACGACCTGTTGCATGACGTGGCGGCCTTCGATCGTATGCTGGGGCATATCACCCGGCCGGCCGCGGAGCGATACCGGAACATCACGCTCTGAGTCCACTGTACCACCGGAGCGCTGTGGACAAGTACCGTGGTACGTCCGGCCTTTGGCACGGATGCTGGTTAAGTTTGCCGACGCTCATTCACACCAATCCTTCAGACCATCATGGGAAAAACACAGCTACGAGGCATCGCCATGCTTCCCGTGGCAGCCTTGGTACTCGCCGGTTGCGGCGGCCTGGGCAAGATGAACAAGTACGTGTCCACGATCACCTACACGGTCGATCCCAACCCCCTCATCGTTCAGGGTGATACGGTTCATGTGAATATCAATGGGAACTTTCCGGGGAAGTACTTCTACAAAAAGGCACAGGTGGAACTGACCCCCACCTTGACCTATGCCGCCGGTGAGTCGCCGCTCAAGATGGCGGGTTACCAAGGCGAGAAGGCCGCCGGCAACTACACCGTGGTGCCCTACGAAACGGGCAAGAGCTTCTCCTACAACGATAAGGTCGCCTACAAACCCGAGATGGAACAGAGCGAATTGATGCTCAAGATCCTCGGCAAACAAGGCAAGAAGGAGAAGCCCTTCGATGCGGTGAAGCTCGCCGATGGCGTGATCACCACACCTTATCTGGTCCAGAGCGACGACAAGGTGTTGATCGCGAAGGATGCCTTCCAACGTGTGACCAGCCATAGCCAACAGGCCACCATCAACTACCTCGTGGCCTCGGAAACGGTGCGCCCGACCGAGTTGAAGGACAAGGACATCGTGGATGCCGCGGCTTTCCTGAAGAACAGCGCGAAGAACACACGTATCGTGCTGAAGGGCGCCACCATCGACGCCTTCGCTTCGCCCGAAGGGGAGATCCATATGAACGAGGGCCTGGCCGACAAACGTGCTGCAACGGCCAAGCGTTGGTTGCAGGGTGAACTCAACAAGAACAAGTATGCCCAGGCCAAGGAGGACGCGTTCTACACGCTGAACCCGCGCGGGGAGGATTGGGAAGGTTTCAAGCGTGCCACGCAGGCGAGCACCTTCGCGGACAAGGACCTGGTGCTGCGCGTGCTCGAGATGTATCCCGATGTGGAGAAGCGCGAGAGCGAGATCAAGAACATGGCCGCCACCTACACCGAGCTGCGCGAGACCATCCTGCCCCAACTGCGTCGTTCGGAGATCGCCGTGAACTACGAAGTGCAGGGCTACACGGACCAGGAGCTCACCGCGCTGGCCAAGAGCAACCCCGACACGTTGACTGTGGAGGAACTGCTCTTTGCCGCCACGCTGACCACGGACCTGAACGAGCAACTGCGGATCTACCGCGAATGCGAGCGGATCCACCCCGCGGACTACCGTGCCGCCAACAACGTGGGCATGGTACTGTTCCAGCAAGGCAAGTCCGCCGAGGCCGAGGCCCAGTTCCAGAAGGCCAACTCGATCCAGGACAACCCCGTGAGCACGAACAACCTGGGTGTGATCGCACGCCAGAAGGGTGATCGTAAGAAGGCCGCCGAGCTGTTTGCCAAGGCCACTGCGGCCGGTCCCGAGGTGAAGTACAACCAAGGGATCATCGACATCCAGAACGGCAACTACAGCAGCGCCAGCAGCAACTTCGGCAGTACGAGCAGTTTCAACGCTGCATTGGCGAAGATGCTCGGAGGTGATGCCGCCGGTGCTGAGCGCCTGTTGAGCGCAAGCCCCGAGAAGGACAGTGCCAAGGGCCACTATCTGGCCGCGATCATCGCAGCCCGTACCAACAATGGTGAAGGGGTGCGCACCCATCTGGCCGCTGCGGCACAGCAGGATGCCAGCTTGGGCGAGAAGGCCAAGAAGGACCTCGAGTTCCGCGCCTTCAAGGACAATCTCGGTCTCTAGGCCCAAGACCGATCGAATGGAAAGGCCCCGCCGATCCGGCGGGGCCTTTTTTTGTCCATTCCGGAAGAACGGCGGAAGGACCATTCGGGCGAGATGGACTTACTGAATCCTCTGAAAATCAATCGCTTATTATCGTCGTCGCGCCGGTTCGGATCGATCGGAACTCCCTCAACTCGCGGAGGGGAAGAATGCGCTTACGCTAGGGGGTGGGGTCTTGGTGGTATGCCGAAGCCTTACAAGGGGCGACAGATAAACCTGACCGTGGTATTGAATACGAGACCGTCTTCTGGGTACCTTGGGCTCTCCTTGCAACCAGCTCATGCTACTCTCAAAGCACGAAAAGGTCGACACCCAAATACCCGGAAGACCGGTCTCATCGTATTCGCTCGATCGCGGTAACTTTTCGAGGCTCTCCTGATGGAACGTCGCCACTCTCTTAGCCCCGTCCCATGCACCCCGATCCGTTGGATCCGCAATAAGCTGAACGCAGTTGTTACACTGAATTCGGGTGCAACCTATGTTCGTAGCGGAGTTGGTATTGTAGAATGTTCGCTACGCGCCCTCGGAACAGGCTTGGCCCATAGGCGCAAAAACCCACTGGAACCGCAACATGTCGCATGAATTCCTGGTCGCTGATGACCATGTGATCGTCCGCCGAGGTCTCCGCAACCTCCTGCATGATCAGTTCGCCGCCACCGAGGTGGCCGAGGTGTCCACTTGCAAGGAGCTCCTGGACCACCTGAAGTCGAAGGAGCCGGACCTGCTCATCCTCGATCTGCAGATGACCGATGGCAGCGCACTGGACCATTTGGAGCGTATCTGCGCGGACCATCCCGGCATGAAGGTGCTGGTATACACCATGCGCTCGGAAAAGGTGTACGCCCAACGCGTGCTGGCCTTGGGGGCCGTGGGTTACCTGAGCAAGGAGAGCGACGAGGCCGAGGTGGTGCGCGCCATCCGCCGGGTATTGCAGGGGAAGGAGTACATCAGTGCGAGCACCGAGGTATACCTGATGGAAAAGGTGAAGGACGACGAAACGCTGATCGACCCCTTCAAGCTGCTTTCCGATCGGGAGATCGGTGTGATGGAGGATCTGCTCGCCGGATTGGGGGTGAAGGACATCTCCATGCGACTTGGCGTTCAGCCCACCACCGTGGCCACGTACAAGGCCCGTCTGTTCGATAAGCTCGGCGTCACCAACGTGCTGGACCTCCAGCGCTTGGTCAGTGTCCACCGGCACGGTGTGGATTGATGTGGGCATACCCGAATAGCGGAACGTTCACCGGGCTGAGATCGGCCGGGCTGCTGGCCTTGCTCCTGATCTTCTTCCAAGTGTCCGGGCAGAGCTGGTCCCGCGAGCAGTTCACATCGGAGAGCGGCCTGTTGCAGAACCGCGTGCACGGCATGGAGATGGATCCATGGGGTGGCCTGCTGATCGGTACCGAAGGAGGTCTGGTACGTTTCGACGGGGAGCATTTCCGGCAGATCGGCATCCCCGCACCGGAGGGCATGCGACCCGCACGGGTGCTGGAGATCGTGGCCGTGCCGGATGGGGCATTCGTCATTCGCGATGCCGGTTCGCGCCAGTACCTGTTCAAGGACAATGTGCTTACACCGATCACATCCGACGCCCCTGCGCGTAAGCCGCTTTCGCGGTTCTCCGGAGAAGGGGTTTCCGCCGACCTGGTGATCCGCTCCATGGATCCCGATTCCTTGCTGGCGGGGAAAAGCGACTGGGCCTACAGTGTACGCTTCATCCCGCTCGGTGGTGATCGCTGGTGCCTGCGCTCGGACCACGAGATGCTCGTGTATTCCGATTCGGTACTGGTGGATCGCTTTCCGGTGCCTTCGGGTCGTTGGTCGCACCTGGTCCGCTTCGGTAAGTGGCCTTTCGTGCTGGACAGTGTGGGACGGGGCTACCGCGTGGAGGTGGATCGCCGGCGAACGGTGCCCGTGACCATGCTGGGCTTTCCCTCGCCCGAGATGAAACAGGGGCAGCTGATGTGGCGTATGTTCTGGAGCGGCATCGGTAACAAGGTGGGTCTGGTGGCGGGAGATTCCCTTTACGACGTCACGGCATCGGCCAAGGGTGATACCCTCTTCGCCCGTCGGTTGGAGATCGAGCTGCCCAAGGATTGCAAGACCGGCGGCGTCACTTGGCTCGAGGACGGCAACGTGCTGGCGGTGGGCACCGACACCAAGGGTCTCTTCATCTATCGTCGCAATACCATGCGAACGTTGCTGTGCGAGGTGACCTTGGACGGGGTGAACAATGCGTACACCGCCCAGGCACCCTACGGCTCGAACGGTGTGCTGACCAGCACCCGCGGCTCGGCGCGGGTGTTCACCGCAGCCGGTTGCGACCCTGTTCCACCACCGATGCGGGGTTTCGATGAAGTGGCGATCGCGCTGGATCCCGAACAGCGCTATTGGTACGGTCGCGACGACTCCCTGTTCATGTTCGACCGGGTGACCGGGGAGGAGCACCTGGTCCGAGCCGGCTTCCGGCCCCTGTGCTTCATGGAGGAGAACGGTGCAATGTGGGTGGGTTCGGCAAAAGGGATCCATCGTGTACATGGCGATAGTGTGGTGCTGCAGTTGCCCTTGAACGAACACGACCTCTCCTTCCGTCCAACCGCCATTTGCCGTGCACCCAACGGCGAGTTCTGGATGGCCACCTGTTCGGGCGTATATCGCTCCAGTGCACAGGGGGGATGGGAGGCCGTTCCCGGGTTGGCCGGTGTGTGCGCTCGGGCCTTGGCGGTGGTGGAACGGAACGTGTACGTGGGTACCTACGGCAGCGGTGCCTATCTCTACAAGGAGGGCAAGGTGCTGCATCTTCCGGAGGATCATCAGGGCTTCATGAGCCACGTGCACGCCTTCATGCCCGACCAGGAGGGCTTCATGTGGTTGAGCACCAACCAAGGGCTGTTCCGCATGCGGCTGTCCGACATCGAAGCATGGTCCAACGACACCACACAACGGATCTACCAGGCCTACTACGGCAAACGCTCGGGCATCCTCAATCCCGAGTTCAACGGGGGCTGCGATCCCGCCTTCGTGCGTACGGCCGACGGCTGGGCCTCCTTCCCCACGATGGACGGATTGGTCTGGTTCCGTCCGGAGGCCATCCCCGACGCCTATCCGATGAACGAGGTGCTGGTGGAGCATGTGGAGGTCGACGGCGTGTCCCGATCCCTCACCGGACCCACGGACATACCCTGGGACCACCACGAGGTGGTGGTGCGCTTCTCGTTGGCCTATTGGGGCGACCAGGAGAATGCCCGTTTGGAGTACCGTTTGGAAGGCGCCAACGGGGGCCAGTGGATCCCCTTGCGCACGGGGCAGCGCGAACTGCGCTTCTCCACGCTGCCGTCCGGCACGCCGGAGCTGCGGATCCGAAAGGTGGGTTCCGATGCACGGGGTGAGCCGGATGCGCTCACCTACCGTTTCGTGGTTCCCGCACCCTACTACCGAACATTCTGGTTCATCGCCCTTTGCGCCATCGGGGGTGTGCTCGTGTTCTGGTCGGCCCTTCGCTTCAATGCGGCCCGTCTGCGCCGTAAGAACCTGCAGTTGGAGAAGAAGGTGCGCGAACGTACCGGAGAGCTGTTGGAGGCGAATGCCGTGCTGCGTCGCTCCTTGGAGATGAAGGAGATGCTGGTGTCGATCATCTCGCACGACATCGTTACCCCGCTGCGGTTCATCGCGCGCGTGGCCAATGGCGTGGCGCGCAACACGGACGACCGGACCCGGATGCAGGAGACCCTGCGCGACCTGGCCCGGTCATCGGACAAGCTCCACGCCAATGCGCAGGATCTTTTGCACTGGATCAAACGGCAGGACGGCCGCATCGACCTGCGGCCCCGCAACGTGGCGGTCAATCCCATGGTGGACGAGGTGCTGGACATGGAGCGCGAACGGGCCATGGAGAAGGGGGTGCTGTTGGTGAACGAGGTGGGGGTGGACGACGTGGTGCGCACCGACCGCAACGTGCTCTCCATCGTGCTGCACAACCTGGTGGCCAATGCCGTCACCCACACGGATACCGGTACGGTCACGCTCACCGGCCGCGGCGGGCGCAAGGAATACGTGATCATGGTGAAGGACAGCGGCCCGGGGATGCCCGAGGCGGCTTGGCGCCACGCGAAGCGTGTGCAGCACAAAGGCGCGTTGGGTGCCATGAACGAAGAAGGCGAACGGGATGTGCAGGGCCTGGGCCTGTTGATCGTTGCGGACCTGCTGCAGTTGCTGGGGGGGCGGTTCGAGGTGGTGGAGCATTCGGGCATCGGGACGGAGATCCAGGTCACCATTCCACAGGATGTGCTCCATGAGAAGTCCCCCTCTACAGGCAACGGAACGCCCCCCATCGAACGTCCAAGAGTGGTGTAGTTAAAATTCTACACCGAGGCAGTCAGAAAATCTTTTAGGGCTATCTTGCCCACGCTCTCCTCCCGATCTCCTTGCTCCCGATGCTGCGTACTCTCTGGACCTTGACCTTTGTCGTACCCTTGTCCGTGCTCGCCCAAGAGGTGTGCAACAACGGCATCGATGACGACAACAACGGCCTCATCGACCTCAATGATCCGGCATGCCCCTGCGCCACGGTGGTGGAACCGCCCGCGTTGCAGAGCTACATCCGGAACCACTCCTTCGAGGATCAGATGTGCTGCCCCTTCGGGTTCGTGCATCCGTTCTCTCCGCCTTGGTTGAGCTGTGCTTCGGGCTGGCAGCAGGCCACCTCCGCCACCTCTGATTATTTCCACGAATGCGGGTATTCCCCAGCGGGCATGCCCCTGCCCCCCCCCGATGGTAACGGTGCAGTGGGTTTTTACGCCTCCCCGGGCTACTTCGAGTACGTGGGCACCTGCCTCACCTTCCCGGCACCGGCCAATCCGTTGCTGGCCGGAACCACCTACACCCTCTCGCTGTGGATCGCTGCGGCAGGGGCCGATGGCACACATGCGCAGAGCCCCGAACAGGCCGACCCATCGGTCTTCGTGGAACAGTTGCCGTTGGCACTGTTCGGATACGCGAACGGCTGTGTCCCGTTTCCCATCGCCACCATGGATTGTATCGGATATGAGCCGGGATGGAACGAGCTGGGCCGGGTGATGGTGCAGCCTTCCTGGCAATGGCAACAGGTGTCCATCACCTTCACGCCGACCGAGGAGATCCACAGCGTGATCATCGGGGGTGGGTGCGATGTACCCGCTTCGTTCGGTCAAGGGCAATGGGTCACGGACAGTCAAGGGAACACCACCTCCGTCAGCCCGTATTTCCTGGTGGACGATCTGATGCTGACGATCGCCCAGGACCAGGTGCTGACCCCGGTTACGGCCGTAGGGGGCATCTGTGCGGGCGATGCCGTGGCCACGGCGGTACCTCCGGCCTCGGCCACGGGCCATCAGTGGTACTTGGATGGTGTGGCCGTTGTGGGTCAGACCGGTCTTACCTTGCCCATTTCCGCACTGGACCTGGATGGCGGCATGTACACCTTGGCCAGCACCTACGCCGGAGAGTGTTTGATGGGTTCAACGTATGTGCTGCCTGCCGGTGACCCCCACCCGTTGCCGCTTTTGCTTCCAACCCAAGGTTGTTCCCCGCTCACGGTGGCCTTTTCCGACACAACGGCCTCCACGAGCACCGTACAGTGGAACCTTGGTGATGGAACGTTTGCAACGGACAGTACCCTCGATCATACCTATTGGGATGCGGGATCCTATGATGTACGCCTCACCGTGATCGATGGTGCCGGTTGCCAAGGTGATACCCTGCTCGTGGATGCCGTGACGGTGCATCCAGCTGCCACAGGCCTGATCGAGGCCCAGCCGGCGTTGACCGATACGTAACATCCCGAAGTCGCTCTCAGCGGGAGCGGCTCCAGTGCGGATATCGTCTCGTGGTGGTGGGACCTGGGTGCCGCAACACCCGGCATCTCGGTAGGGGAGAACGTTAACGCGGTGTTCCCCGCGGAACCGGGTACCTATCCGGTCATGCTGGTGGTGACCACGGTGAACGGCTGCGTGGACACCGTGCAGTCGGTGGTGGTGATCACGCTTCCGGGTGTGATCGAGATGCCCAATGTGTTCAGTCCCAACAACGATGGTCACAACGACCGTTTCGTACCCCGCAACTACAATGGCACCCCGGGTCTGTTGGAGGTCTTCAACCGCTGGGGGCAACTGCTGTACAGCACCCGCTCGCTGGCCACTGGCTGGACCGGTTCCGATGCGCCGGACGGCACGTACTACTTCGTCGTAACTCCTGACGACACCGCGCTGGAACGGCAGTCCGGCCATGTAACCCTTGTGCGATGAAGTACCTGCTGATCTCCCGTACGTACGCCCTCGCGCTCCTGGCCTTCGTATGGACCTCGGCCACGGTGTGCGCCCAGGTGGTGTTGGTCCAGACCCAAGCCCCCACGACCTTGGTGCAGAATGTACTGATGGGGCCGGGAGTGTTCGCCAGCAATGTGGTGTTCAACGGCCAGGCCGGCAATACAGTAGCTCCCGTGGGTATAGGATACAGCGAGATCGGAAGGTTCAACGGAGCGAACAGTTGCATAGGCCTTGATGGAGGTGTTTTCCTGACCAGTGGAGTAGCCAGCGTACACATCCCCGGTCCCAATGTGGCTTTGGACCCCACGTACGGAGGCATCGGTGCGGCCCAAGGCATACAAACCAATGATCTGGATCTCAGCCATCTGTCCGCTTGGCCGTATTGGCAGGTGAGTGGTGGCAGCAACATCTACAGCAAGGTGATCCTCGAGTTCGATATCGTTCCGATGAGCGATATGATCAGCTTCCGTTATGTGTTCAGCTCCGAGGAGTATGAACGCTGGGTATGCACGGAATACAATGACGTGTTCGGCTTTTTCATCAATGGGCCGGGCATCCCGACGGACGTCAACGGACCGTTCACGAACAACGCGATGAACCTTGCGTTGCTCCCGGGTTCGCTGTCGCGCGTATCGATCAACTCGGTGAATAGCGGATTGCTGGACGCCAATAACGCGAACGGTCCTTGGACGGACCCGTTCCAGTACTGTTTCGCAGCGGATCCAAACTGGCAGGCCAACTCCCAGTACTATCGTTACAATGGCGGTCAATGGCCCTCTCCGCAGCCGCCCATCTCAGCTCCGCAGATGGAGGCGCCCTACAATACCGATCCCTACTACATCGCGCACAACGGGATGACCGTGGTGCTGACGGCCAGTGCCGCAGTGCAATGCGGCGAGACCTATCATATCAAACTGGCACTGGGTAATGTCGGTGATAGCAAGTATCCGTCCGCCGTTTGGCTCGAGGGCGGCAGTTTCACCAGCGACGATCGGTTCTCCTTGGAAGCATTGCCCGGTCCTCTCGTGGAGTTCACGGATACGGACACCATCTTCACCGAGAACGATTGCGACAGCGTATACCTGCGCTTCAATCGTTGGGGCGGTTTCTACCTGGATGAGGACCTCACCATAACGGTGGGTGGTACCGCCACGAATGGTACGGACATCCTTCCGGCACTTCCTGCCACCGTGCATTTCAACCAGTTGGACAGCTTCGTGGTGGTGCCCATCGCGGTACCGGTGGATGTGGACGGCTTGGAGGAACTGGTGGTGAACATCATCACCTGCGATGGACTTAAGGTGCAGACCTACACGTTCACCATTGATCAAGCTCCACCCTTGGTGGTGACCTTGGATGATGAGAACGGCCTTTGCCCGGGCGAGTACACCTTGACGCCAACGGTGACCGGAGGCTCCGAGGATCCGGCCAACTACACCTACCTGTGGAACACGGGGGCCACCACGCCATCGATCACGGTGGATGTTTCGGTCTCGACCCA
>DASWWQ010000028.1:0-15063 GCA_036405935.1 Flavobacteriales bacterium | reverse complement strand
CGATCACGTTGGTGGTCTGCCCGATCAATGCGACGCCGTCGCGATACCACTGATAGCTCACGGTGTTGGCTGGAGCATAGGCCGTGAGCACGAGGTCCTGCGCACACAGTCCTCCTTCCGCCACGATCACGCCGGTGAACTGGTCCAGCGTGTTCAAGGCCAGATCGTCGATGAGGTAGTAGGGTCCTGAACCCGACCAGGCCCCATCCTCGAAGAAGGCATGGTCCATGGGCGGAACACAGGGTCCGCCGATCATGATACCGTAGAGGTCCACCGTCGGCGTGAAAGGGATCGTGATCACCGACCACTGCGGCGTCGGTAGGTAGGAGACGTGCCCAACATCGGTCCAGCCTACGGATGCCGGGCAATCGAAGATGGCGCCCACGGGGAAAGTTGCGGGAACGGCGGATCCGAAGATGGTGATGTCCACCGGCCCGAAGTAGGGGGGATCGAAGGTGTAGACCGGCAGGTCCAGCGGATCGGGGATCGTGTCCAGGAAGGTGTAGGTGATCGCACCTCCGGCGATGTAGGCGCGGAGCACATACGTGGTACCGGCTTGCAAGGGCTGCTGGAAGTTCGCACCCAGGTATTCCGTGTACGGATCCGCATTGCCGATGCCGTTGCCGGGATTGTCGTGGATGATATGGAAGCCGGTGTAGGCCTCCCCATCGGGGAGCGGCAAGGGCGTGTTCGGCAACGCATAGCCCGCGGCATGGAAGTAGTCCGTGGAGGCGTAGGTGGCCTGCGACCAATCGACACAGTGGTCCAGCTGACCGATCTCCGTCGGCAGGGTACTGTACAGCTCGAACGAAGGATTGGGGATCAACGAGGTCACGTCGTCGTCCACGGTGAGGATGTGGTTGCACGGACAATCCACGGTGTCGTTCAGGTCCACCAGCCCATCGCCGTCATCGTCGATGGCGTTGGTGCAGATCTCCTGCGCGGATGCGACCATGCCCAGGACCAGGCCCATCACGAGCGTGCCCAGGCGCAGCATCCGGATCGGAGCACCCTGCAGATGCCCGAAAGGTGTTGCTGTTCCCGGGATCCCCATCTTCAGCGCAGCAACGTGATGTTGCCCTGTTGTTCCACGGCCCGTCCATCCGTCAGTACGGCCGTGAGGTGATAGACGAACACGCCGGAGGTCAAGGCCTTGCCTTCGAAGGTACCGTCCCAGCAGGAAGCGGCCTGGTCGCTCTCGAACACCAGCTTGCCCCAACGATCGTAGATGCTCATGTTCAGGCTGCCGATGCAATTGCCGTACACGCAATGCAGATCGTTCTTCGTGCTGCCGTCGGGGCTGAAGGCCGTGGGCACGTATATCCCGGTGCAAGGCGGCGTGGCGCTGATGTTCACGCACACCGTGTCGGTGCAACCGTTCAGGTCCAGGCCGATCACGCAGTACGTGGTGGTGTCGTTCGGGGTGGCTGTCGGTGAAGCGCAGTTGACGCAGCTGAGGCCCGCTGCGGGTGACCACGTGTAGCTGATCGCTCCGGAGGCGGTGAGCTGCGCGTTTTCGCCCGCACCCAATACACTGTCCGTCACGCTTACTTCCACCGTTGGCTGCGTGGCCTGCGGAATGTAGGCGGTATCCATCGCCGTGCACCCGTTCAGGTCGGTGCTGGTGAGCACGTAGGCTCCAGGAGGAACACCTTCGAAGTAGTTGGTGTCGAGGTTGCTGTGGCTCCAGGCATAGCTGAATCCTTCGGCTCCCAGGCCGTTGGTGGTGCCCCCGCTGATCATGTTGATGCCGAGGACTCCGGTGGGTTCGAGGCATTCGCTGGGTACGGTGAAGAACAGCACGTCGATGGGTGGCGGTTGCGCAATGGACACCGAAGCGGTGATCGCCGTACCGGTGGCGTCGGTGATGATCGCGGTGTGGACGCCGGCACAGAGGCCCGTGGCGCTGGGGGTGGTCTGGCCGTTGTCCCACAGGTAGGTGTATGGTGCAGCTCCGTTCAACGGTGTTGCCGTCGCGGTGCCATCGCATCCACCGGCACAGGAGATGTTCTCCGAGGTGGCCGTGGCCGAGTACGGGGTGCATCCCGGGCCATCGCATGCCGTTGGCGAGAAACGGAGGATGTACAGACCACCGCTGTTCTGCACCGTGGCATCATCGGTGTACCACGCACCGTTGCCGGGGTCCAGCGTGTGGAAGCCCTGTCCTTCGGAATCGCCCACCACGTAGAATTCGCCTTGTGGGCTCGTGGTGATGGGCATCCATTCCTCGATCCAGTTCCCGCCGTAGAGCGTGGACCAGGTGAGCACACCGTTCGCATCGAAGCGCATCAGCATGGCATCAGGGCTGAACGAATTGTTCACGTCGCCGTCGGCCTGCACGCCGTCCAAGTAACTGTCGCACGTGGCCAGCCATTGCGCGTTCACCAGATCGCCCGAGGAGTAGGTGACGATGGCGAACGCGGCGAACAGGTTTCCGCAGGCATCCATGGCCAGCTGCTGGTTGCTCGCTGAATATTCGGTGGCCGCCGCATCACCACCCATCTGTGTGCGCCAATGCATCTGACCGGCCGGACTGAACCCGTACAGATATACATCACTGCTGTTGACGCCCGGAGCACTGTGCTGATAGGCGCCGGCGAAGATCCCCGTGGCCATGGTCTCCAAGGTGGGCGAAACACCCGATCCCATCACCACGATGCGATCGTCCGCACCCACCACCAGGCCTTGGATCATCGATGCTTCATCGTACACATCGTTGTCGCCCATCGGGAAGTAGGAGCCCCAGATCTGTTCGCCATTGCTGGTGAAGCCTGCGATGTATCCGTCCATCACGCCGGTGATGCCGTTGACCATGGCACCACTGAACGCGCCCGTGGCCAGGGTCGGTGCGCCGGAATAGGCGTTGGTCACCAACACGAAGTCGCCGCTGGGCCGGAAGGCCAAGGAAGCGGGTTTGTACAAGGCGATGGGGAATCCGCTGGCCCAGGCCAATGCACCATTGGGTTCGAAGCCGATCAAGTAGCCCGCATCGGCCACCGGTGTCTGGTGGAACGCACCGGCGAAGCTGCCTGTGCCGACCTGGTCCAGACCGGGCGCGGAGTCGGTCTGCCCCGATAGGACGATCCGTCCGGTGGCCGAAGTGGCGATCCCCGAGATGTAGGTCCCACCCAGGAACGTGGCCCATTCGCGCACGCCGTTCGGAGAGAAGGCCAGGATGATGCCGTCCAACGTGGCACCGGAGAGCGTAGGTTGATAAAAGGCGCCACTGAAACTGCCCGTACCGGCCTGCGTGGGCATGTTCTCATAACCCCGACCACTGATCAGGATGCGGTCGTTCGCGTCGATCTCCATCTGGAGCAACTGATCGAGCGCGTCGTAGAAGGTGGACCAGAGCAGCACGCCGGCGCTGTTGAAGGCCTGGATGAAACCGTAGCCGGAACCTGCATCGAACGTGTAGGCGCCGGAGAAGGCCAGCGTATCGAACGGCACCGGGAAGCTGCCCACGGCCCCGCCGTATCCCGCGAGGATCACATCACCGTTGCTCTTCGTCCGCACCGTATGCGGATTGGAACCACCGGTCTCCGCGAAGGTGAAGGTGGCCCAGGTCAGTTCCGGATCGATCACCAAGGTGGCATCCGTCCTCTTGCCAGGAGAGAGTTCGAAGCGGATGCGCACCCGGTGATCGTCCACACGTGCCGAACCAAAACGGCAAGTGACCCTCGCACCGTTGTCCTCATACCACGCCACCGGTGGTTGCTCGGTCAGTTCACCCAACTTGGTGGAGATGTGCACCGCACCTTTCGCATCCACTGTAACGGGTGACGCACTGTGGTACAGCATGCTTATCGCCCGGGCATCCCCCTCGGGCCGCACGATGAAGTCGTACTTCAATCCATCGCCGTTGTTGTACAGCACCCAGTCGATGCCCGGATACACTTCACGCACCGTGACGCGACCGTAACGGTGCACGCTCACCCCTTGCGGGCGGTTCTTCGTATAGTAGTCGTATCGCGCCGTGCCTTCCTCCTCCAGCACGATGTTCTCCGCACGGATGGAAGCACCTTCCAGGCGCATGTGCGCCCAAGCCATCTCCAGCTTCACGGGATCCCGTTCAGCCCGCATGCGGTCCTCCAGTGGATCATGCTTCTTCTTGCGTGCCTCGGCAGCATCGGTGGCCTCTTGCGCGAAGACGTAGGTCAATCCGGTGCGTGTCACGTACATCGCCATGCCATGACCTTCGGCGCGCAGGAATGCATCGGGTGCGGGTGCGCCATCCACTTGTATGAATTGCCCTTCGTTGGGTTCGAAGACCGGCCGTTGGGGTGCAGCAGGTGTGCCGGCCTTGGCGCTCGACAATTGCGAAGCGAGCATCAAGGCACCGAAGGCGCGGAGTACAAGGGTTCGGGTCATGGATGGACGGGAGAGGGTTGTTTCGGTGAGCCTCCATCCATATGAACCCGGAACAGGCCGGTGGGGTTGGGTGCGGCCGACATCCTATGCGGACCTGCACACCTCCTGGTCCATCTACCTGATGAGCGTGATGTTCCCCTGTTGGTCCACGACCTGCCCGTCCGTCAAGGTCCCGGTGAGGCTGTAGACGAAGACACCGGCGCTGAGCGCTTTGCCCTCGAAGGTGCCGTCCCAGCAACGGTCCGCATTGGTGCTCGTGAAGACGAGCTTGCCCCAACGGTCATAGATGTTCATCTCCATGCTGCCGATGCAGTTGCCGTACACGCAATGCAGGTCGTTCTTCGTGCTACCATCCGGACTGAAGGCCGTTGGCACATAGACGCCGGTGCACGGAGGCGTGGCGAAGATGGTCACGCACAAGGTGTCCGAGCAGCCGTTGATGTCGATGCCCATGACGCAATAGGTCGTGGTGTCGGTGGGTGATGCCGTGGGTTGCGCACAGTTGGCGCAGCTCAGTCCTGTGCTCGGGGTCCAAGTGTAGGCGATGGCCCCGGAAGCGGTGAGCAAGGTGCTTTCGCCGGCGCCCAGGATGCTGTCCGCAACGCTCAGTTCCATGATCGGTTGGGACATCTGGGCGATGTAGGCCGTATCCTGTTTCGCGCAGCCGTTCTGGTCCGTGATGGTCACGGGATAGGCGCCGGGTGCCATGGCCTCGAAGTAGGCGGTATCGAGGTTGCTGTGGGCCCAGGCGAAATCGTATCCCGCCGGATAGCCCAGACCGTTGGTGATACCGCCGTAGATGATATTGACGGCCAGCGTTCCCGTGGGTTGCAAGCAGTCGCTCACACCACCGGCGGTCCAGAAGAACACCTCCATGGGTTGCGGTTCCTGCACCACGGTGGTCACCGTTACGGACTGACCGTTGGCATCGGTCACCGTGCACGTGTGTTGGCCGGGGCAGAGCCCGGTGGCGGTGGCGGTGGTCTGGCCGTTCTCCCACAGGAAGGTGAACGGAGCTGTGCCGTTCATGCCGGTCGCGGTCACCGTACCATCACAATCACCGGGACAGGTCACGAGATCGTTCGTGGCGGTGGCGTAGAACGGCGTGCAGGAAACGATGCCATCACACGGCGTGGGGGTGAAACGCAGGATGTACGAATCGTTGTCGGTCACCGTGGTCTCGTCCATGAACCAAGCGCCGTTACCGGCATCCACCAGGTCATGCCCCGTGGATTCCGTTTCGCCGGTCATGTACAGTTCGCCGTTGGGGCCTGCGGTGACCGGGCTTCTGAACTCCTGCCAGTGCGCACCCCACAAGGTGGACCAGGTGAGCGCACCGTTCGGGGTGAAGCGCATCAGCGCGATGTCGGGTCCGGAGATGTTGTTCGGTACGCCATCACCGTACACGCCGTCCAGGTAGCTGTTGCAGCCGCCGAAGATGGGGAGGGGCAACGGTTCGGATGGAGTGAAGCTGCCGATCTCGAAGCTCACGAACAGGCTGCCGCAGGGATCGAAGGCCACTTGTTGCACCGTGGTGCTGTAGTCGTCCGAAGTGCCGCCGAGCTGCGTCTTCCATTGCAATTGTCCACCGGCGTTGAAGCCGAGCAGAACGATGTCCGCGGAACCCGGAGCGTAGTTCTGGTAGGCCCCTTCGAACACCCCGGTGGCCAGCGGCGTGAAGGTGTCGCCCAGGTTCACGGCCATCACCACCGCGCGGTTGTCCGGCCCGATGTCCAGCCCATGGATCTCGGTGGCTTCATCGAGCCCGAAGAAGCTGCCCCAGAGCTGCTCACCGTTGGGTGAGAAGCCGGCGATGTATCCGTCGGTGGTGCCGTCGGACGGGATCACGGTCGCTCCACTGAAACTGCCGGCCGCCAGGGTGGGCAGTTGGGGCTTGGCATAACCGGTCAGCACGAATTCCTCCGTGTTCCGGAAAGCGATCAGTTTGTTGAACCAGCCGGGCATGTTCCATCCGCTGGCCCAACTCATTGCACCGTTGGGTTCGAAGCCGTACAGCATGGCCATCGTATCCGCTGCGGCCAAGTGGAACGCACCGGCAAAGCTGCCGGTACCCGGCAGATCGATGTTGCCTCCCGCATCACCATCGCCGATCAACACGATGCGTCCGGTCGGTGAGGTGGAGATGCTGGTGATCGCGCCACCGCCGAGGAAGGTGGCCCACTCGCGCACGCCGTTGGGGGTGAAGCCGATGATCATGCCGTCGAGGCCGTCAGCGCTGGTGGCACTGTAGAAGGCTCCCGCGAAGGACCCCGTTCCTTCCATCGTGGGCATGTCCGTGAAACCTACACCGGCCAGGATGATGCGATCGTCCGGATCGATGCTCAACTGCAAGGGCTGGTCGATCTGCGCGTACACGGTGGACCACAACAGCACGCCGGTGTTGCTGAACGCCTGCAGGAAGCCCTGCCACGCCCAGTCCGCGGAACCGCTGGTGTAGGCTCCGCTGAAGTTCAATGTATCGAAGGGCACCGGGAAGAGGCCGGTTCCGCCACCACCGTATCCGGCCACGATGACATCGCCGTTGCTCTTGGTCTTGATGGTCATCACACCGTCCCAATTGTCCGTGCGGGTGAAGGTGCCCCACGTCAGGATCGGATCGATCACCAGGGCGCTGTTGGCCGGAGCATCCTTCGTGTCGATCGCGAAACGCACGCGCACGCGGTGGGCGTCCAAGGTCTGTTTCGTGAACTTGCTGGCCACGGGTCGGCCGTTCGCTTGCCAGAAGCTCACCGGCGCTTGTTCGGTGATGGACCCCATCGCGGTCCTGATCGTCAACATCCCCGTGTCATCCAGCAGGACCGGCTCTTCACTCTGATAGACCATGCTGATCGCGCCGGCATCGCCATGCGGATGCACGATGAAGTCGTATTTCACCCCGTCGCCGTTCGTGTACAGCAGCCAATCGATCCCCGGGTAGACCTCACGTATGGTGACGCGGCCGTATTTGTGCGTGCTCACCCCTTGTGGGCAGCTCGTCAAGTAGTAGTCGTAGCGCGCGGCACCTTCCTCTTCGAGGATGATGTTCTCCTCGCGGATGGTGGCACCTTCCAAACGCATGTGCGCCCAGGCCATCCGGGCTTGAGGTGGCGTGCGGTCCTTCCCGAGCAGCGGCTTCAGGCCGCCTTCCTTCCGCTGCTGCGCGGCTGTCCGGTCCAAACGTTCAGCGAACACATAGCTGAGGCCGGTGCGGGTCACGTACATGTTCATTCCATGTCCTTCGGTCCGGAGCAAGGCATGCGATGCCGGCTTGCCTTCCGCCGTGAAGAGCTGACCCTTGTTGGGTTCGAAGAGCGGGCGTTTCGGTGCTTCCGGCGTGCCGGCCTGGGCATTGCACATCAGGAGCACGAAGGGTGCCGCGCACAGCATGCGAAGGATCATCGCTCTTTTCATGGATCGGGTAGGGTAAGGATGGGCGCATGGATCGAAGCCACGACCATGGTCCACTGAACGAACCCGAAAGAGTGGACGATGGTTGGGTGCGGTCATCGTGGACCGATCATCGGACCACCGGAAGGCTCCGACCCAAGGTGATCATGCAGCCGCTTCAGCGGATCAGAACGTACTGCGGTCCAAGCGCCACGTCAGTCCGATACCGAGGCCCGTGCTGGATGCATGTGCACCCTGCAACGGACCATCACCGGCCACGTTCCTCAGCTGTGCTTTCCAGAGCGGTCCTGCGCTCATGCTCACGCGGTCGTTCACGCGGTAGACCACTTGGGGACGCAGGACCCACGAAAAGTTCAAGGTGCTGAATGCGTCATCGGGGAAGCCTGCACCCAAGCGTTGGTCGGGCAAGGGATAGCGGCCACCGGTGTTGAACAACAGATCGATGCCGATACCGGCTTGCAGCAGGAGCCCGAACCGATGATGCCCCACTTCCGTCCCGGCCATCAAGGGCAGTTCCACGTAGTTCAAACGCACATCAGCGTCATTGGCGCGCAGCATGTAGGTTCCATAGTGCACGCCCGTGGACAACAGCAGGCGCCGCGAACGCACCCGGTACTCCAGGCCGAAAAGCGATCCACTTCCTTTGCCCGGATCGGATCCATCATCCGTTCGTGTCCGCACATGGAGCGGTGCGCCGAAGAAGTGGAGCTCGCCGTTCGCGCGTATCCGGAGGATCTCCGCCTCGCCACGCAGGGGTTGCGCTGGTGTCACCTCCTGCAAACGCGTGGGACGTAGGTCCAAGTGGAACGCTCTTTCCACGTCCCTGCGAAGGGACACCGTATGGATCAGCGAAGGGAAGGGCATGGGCCCATTCCTTCGGAACCCTTCGCCCGCTTCCGTATGAGGTTGTGCTTGGGCATCCTGCTGCTCCGGCCCCGGGACCACCCACGGCTCCGTAGTATCGGAACCTTCAAGGGTCGGCGAGGAATTGCTCCGTGCAACGATCGCTGAAGTGGACCGCGCGGAACCTTCCATGCGGGCCTTCTCGTTCCCTGGTCGACGTCCATTCGCTGCGGTCGGTGCCGACCCTTCCCTTGGGATGATCTGCACGGCCTCCGCTGATGCATCGGCCCATGTCCGGTCGGGATCGTCGGGGGACGTCGCCCTCCCTTTCGTACGGGCCTCGTTCATCGCCGACGTCCGCTCCACCATCTGCTCGGCATCAATGCCGGCCTCACCGCTCATGGTCCACCAGGCCATGAGCGCGAGGGGGATGGCGGTACTGAGCCACCACCAGTTGAAGCCCTTGCGAGCGCCCTCGTTCATTGCCGCATTGCGCAGTTCCAACAGGGCGCGCATCTCGTTCAGCTCGTTCTCATCGGCCGGGAACGAACGCTGCTCCAGTTTGCGACGGAACAGGTCATCGATCCAGCGGTGGCGGCTCATGCGCTTTGAAGGATCAAGTGGTTCCGGGTGGCTTTGGCCAGCAGCGCTTGCAACACCTGCCGCGCATGGCTGACATGCCATTTGGAGGTGCCTTCGCTCATGCCCAGTCGGGAGGCGATCTCCTTGTGCTTCCAGCCGTCGATGGCGTAGAGGTTGAAGACCTGTCTGGTAACGGTGGGCAGCTGGTCCATCATATGCTGCAGGTCCTCGGCCTGGATCATCTCCTCCACGCCGTTGATCTCCACACTGTGCATGGCGTCCGCATGTTCCACTTCCATGGACACCATGGCACGCTCCGCCACCTTGCGGTCGCGTTGGTCATTGAGCACGGTGTTGATGGTGATGCGGCGGCACCACGCTTGGAAGGGCGCGGCCGGATCACGGTCGGGCAGGTGGTCGAGGATCTTCAGGAAAGCACTGTTCACCATCGCGTTGCGGAGCAGGGTGTCACGCTCATAGCGCCGGGCAATGGAAAGCAGGTCGTTGCGCATGAGTTTGAACAGTTCGAACTGGGCAGCGCTATCCCTGCGGATGCACCGGTCCAGTAGCGAACGATCCACTATGCCCATTTCACCACATCTGGCCCAACATCGGCATTCCTTGCCCCGTCACCATCCGCACACCGCTGATCAGTCGGTGCCTCGGCTTGGCCCGATGGCCGGTCCGCCCTTCTCCTGCTTGACACGGGATCGCGCAGGAGGGTTGGGTGCAAGTGGAAATATATGCACCGAGGTGGAATCCCGGTGAAGCTCGCTTCCAGTACGCGTATCCCCACTCACGCTTCGGATCCTTTGGCCTCCGTTGGAGGTCCGACCTTGACCACCCGGGCTGCAGGGGTTGGAAGGACCCTGTTCGAACGCGACCACGTTGAGCGGTTGCTCGGCCCGGCCACATGCAAGAGCGAGCTTGGTGGTCCTGCACGCTCAGCATTTGCTTTACCGCTACTTCCAACCCATCGTGCTGCACATCAGCAATGGCGATCCGCGCGAACATCAACCCGAGCGCGTGAATTCCGTGCTCAACGACCTGCTGGCACCGGCGGTTACCGTGGTGGGCGCCTACGGCGAGCAGACCGACGTGAACAACCTGCGCCTACAGCGCTACCTCGCCAACAGCGGCTCACGCTGGATCGAAGTGAACCTCTTCACCGGACTGGAGGATGAATACTATCCGATGAGCTGGGTGATGTCGGAGTATCCGGCGCAGCGGATTATAGTGCGGGCGCGGAGGCAGCCTGACATGGCGAAGTTGGTCAGCGAATTGGTGAGTGACGGTAGGTGGAAGGAGTGAGCGCACTCACGACACGCGAGCGCGTGCTTGGGAGTATTCATCAAGTAAGAAAACGACTAGACAGTACGAGCGTGTATGCTAGTTCTATGAAATTAGCAAGGGTCTTTTTTAGTCGGTCGACCTCATTGCCGGTTAATATTTATACTGGTTGTTAAGATAAATTATCATCAACAAATAATTCTGCGAATTCCTGTGGTGTGAGAGTTACTCCATTGGCTCGGGCAATTTCTTGATTTTTAACCCACATTTCACGTATCAAAGTAGGCATGTTACTAGGGAATTCCATAGTTTTAGCGATAATCTCATCCCAAGTTCCTTGCTTTCCATATAGCTGAGCTAATCTAGGCTGCAATAAAGACAGATTCGTGCTGTCTGATTCGGGCAGCAAGTCCAAGGACTTAAGAACGTAACATTCAAGAAGACGAAGTAGTGGTCTTCCTTGATACCTCAAAGTGTTCATGGACTATATCATATCGGTGTCTATCGATAAGGAATCAATGCCCCTTCTAGCGCGAGCGTCCGCGCTCGTGCTTTGTTGACCCTTAACGCATGCAATATCGGCACGCTAGGAGATCCCTGGTCGATCCGGTCCTGGGATCGATCAAGGATCCAAATTCCCCGGAGGGCGAAAACGAAAGAGGTCCCGAGCTGTGCTCGAGACCTCTTCGTTGTAGCCCGTAGGGGAATCGAACCCCTGTTTCATCCGTGCTCGGAAGCCTTACAGCCGCAATGGATTGCTAGTTGTGGGTCAATCAGGACAAGGGTTTCGGAGGTGATGCGGCATGGAATGCCCTGTATACAGTACATGTAGCGGGCATGAATGTGGAAGGAGCCTAGGATTCTGGTTTTTATTGGAATGAGAATCGGGAGGGCCCGTCAATAGAGCCTTGTGCGAATTGCCTTTGGAGGTGTATTGGGGCTTAGAAGACCAAGATTTGCCCCCGATCTGCCCCCGATCGGGGGCAAAAGAAGGCTCGATTCCAGGATACGTTCGGTCCACTAAAGACCTCAGAACACCTCCCGAACCATGGCCAAGATCAACGTCAACGTCGAGCAGAAACACGGCAAAAACTCCGTCCGATTGACCGTCACGGGGTTCGCCCCCATCGAGGTAGAGGGCAAGCTGAAATATGAGCGTCTGAGCTACTCGCTGGGGACCATCGATGTAGATGGATGGGATGAGGTGATATCACGGCCGACGCGAGAGCACTCGAAGAAGGATGGAGGCATGCTCCACCGCTCTATCGATAGGACATGTTCCCTTCTGGAGAGGGCGTTCGTGGAATCCCCCGAGAAGACCATGACGGCCGTTCGCAGTCGCTATGAGGATCTCGCAGGATTGAAGACCATCAAGGTGGTGAAGGCATCGCTCAACGCGGTGGCCATCGTGCGGGCATGGGAGAACGAAGCCGAGAACTATAACACCATGCGGAGCTATCGGGTCTTCGCGTCCAAGCTGGAGGAGTACCAAAAGAAGAAGGCGGCAATCTTGGATCTGGACAAGATGAAGCAAGGGGATCTCCTCAACCTCATGGAGTGGTTGGCGAAGCGGGACGGCATCAACAGCAATAGCCAAGGCACCCAGCGGAAGCACATCAACAAGTTGGTCAATCAGGTCCGCAAGAAGCATGGGCTGTCACACCTCATGCCCATCGAAGGGTTTCGGTTCAGGACCACGCCGAAGGAGGTGCTTGATTGGTCGGACGTGCGTCGGATCGTTGACCACACGCCCGCCACCAAGAGCGAGGCCGACTATCGCGTCCTCTGTCTTCTATACCTGCTCACATCGATCAGGATCTCGGACACTTGGCAATGTCTTAAGGCGATCGAGGTCCGCAACAATATCCTGTGCAGCACCTTCCGAACCACGAAAGGCGATGTCGAGGTCTCGCCCATTATTTTCGAGCCGCTCCGTGTTGCACTGGAGGCCAATGGGGGAGAGGTGGCTTATCGGACGGAGCAACTGATTCGACGCGGCATCGCGAAGCTCTTGGCGAAGCTGGAGCTCCCCAACGTTCAGGTTCACAGCATGCGGAGATCCTTCGTGGGGAACTTCCTGTTTTTGGGGCTGTCGGATCACTCGTTGGCCAAGGTCTTCACCTCGCATTCCATGAACTCAGGCGATTCCAAGATCTTCCACAGCTATAATCACTCTTCCCTCGCTGTTGCTCAACGGAGCATCTTGAACCAACTGCGGAACGTGCCCCTGTCCGAGACATGTGGCGTTGAACTTCTTTCGGATAAGGTGTGTTGATGCAACGGTGAGCCGCCATTGCCCCGCGCAACGAGGCATGGCGTGAACTAGGAGGGGTGCCGTGGTGGGCGCCCCTCTTCTTGTTCGAGACTTTTGTCCGCACTGGAAGCAAAAGAAACGCGAATGTGCTTCATTACCCTTGCGATATATTGTCGGGCATCATGTATCAGCGATGTGATATCCTCCTCCATATCCTTCGAGCGTTCTTCTTCAGTGCCGCGCCCTAGAAAGGCTCCGAGCCAAATCTCCACGTTAAGAAGGCTGGTTGCGAGGTATAGTATGGAATTGTTATAGCGACTGTCCAGAATAGCTCGTCCTCTGTGACCAATCTCCTTTAGTTTGGCATTCATTCCATGGAGCTTCACATAGCGCTCATGGACCCGTTCCATGGTTGGTGAATTCTTGACGGATGTATATATGGTGTCGAGGTCGAATAGAAGGTTGTCCACCTCGAAAAGAAGCTCTTGTACTTTGAGGTTCAACTGGAACTTCTCACCCTCTACGAGGTCCACCTTCTTCACTTCTTTCTGCTCGATTAACCGAAATCGATGATCTATCTCCCTCTCCTTTGCGCGATAGATGTGATCAAGCTCCTTTTCCTTGGCCAAGAATGCACGTTCAATGGCACGTTCTCCAATCTTCTTTAGAAGCCATAGAAGACCGCCTGCCCCAGCGGCAAAGAGAGCGAGAGCAAGACCTACAGCTTGGATGTACTCGACGAAGTCCATGAGTGTGTGTTCTTATCGAGTGCACTAGGGCTCCTTCAGATCGTGCTGAAGCATATGCGACATCAATTCTCTGAACGGAGGAAGAAGTGCTTTGATCTTCTCGATGGAGTCGTACTTCACTTTGTGCCACTTATTCAACAGTTCCTTGGTCACATCGGGCTTCATCATTTCATGAGCAGCACTATGGAGTGATTGCGCATGTATTGTGATCTCGAGAAAGGCATCGTTGAACTCCTTTCCGAAGTACTTCTCCGCTTTGATCTGAGAAATGGATGCCGCCACAGTTGCCTTGGCGTACGCGTCGAATGTCTCTGGCAGGTTCAGCTTTTTCCTGTCAATGCTCACTGCCAGGTCGAACATTGTTCGTTGGACATCGATAAGGCGGTCATCGGCTTCTTCAATGCAGCGATACCGCGCTGAATGAAGCAGGTCATATCGCTTGAATAAGCGTTGGAAGTCATGACGGATGTTCTCAGTGCGGTAGACCAAGTAGATGCTCAAGAGAAGTGCGATGATGGATATCCAATCGGATGCATCCATGCGCTGCCATATCCATGGGGCCTCGCAATAGATCGCTTCGGTGGTGGGCATAGCGGTGTGTCAGTTTTGGAACCCGTAGTGTGCTCGAAAGCGGTCTTCAATTTTCTCAATCTTCGGATCAAGGAACTTGTTCCATTTCTGGATGTGGTTTCGGACATCGGAGAAATCATGACCCATCTCATTGTTGAAATGGAACGAGGCATCCTCGAAGTCTCGGAAATCCTTGAGCATGGTGGTGATCAAGAGCGTATCGCTTTTGTCAACGAAGCTGTATTGCTTGCTGATAAGGGTGTGACATTCTCTGGTAGCGTTGTTCATAACACGAAAGCAGGCCTTCCTCGCCTCCTCATCTTCACCGCATACGAAGTTGTCCTGAACGCATACCAGAACAGCTCCGTGGAAATTGTGCAGGCCGTAGGTTATCTCTTTCATTGCAGTCGCACGGATCTCCTCTCGACGGCGGATCTTGTCGGACTTGCGATCGAGTCGCGTGCCGTACCACTTATCGAAGAAAGCTTTGATGAGTACTACAACCCCACCGCCAACCGCACCATTGATGAGGGTTTGTAGTTCCGCAGAGATTGCCATTAGAATAGGGTGGGTTGATGTTCAACGTAGTCAGTTGTCGCCACGAGCTCAACTTCATGGCTCGCCTCACAGAATCGCTTCACGTCTTCCTCTGAGAGATTGGGGGAGAGCCAATCCCTCTCGAACGCACGATCGACGATGCACGGTTGGCGTAGCTTGGAATTGTGGATCTCCGCCATGAGCGATCCCGCAGGCGCTTCCGTGGTGAGGATGGTGTAGCTGGCGTCGTTGTAAAGCCCGAGCAAGCACATCACGTCCTCGCCCGCGTGCTTGATGTCAAAAGGAACTTTCAACTTGCCGTTGTTGCGGTGCTGGAACTCCCGAAAGGCTGTGATCGGGATCAGGCAACGACGGCCCTCCTTCACAGCAGATTTGAAGGTGCTGGAGGTCCCTGCGGTCTCCGATTTCGCATTGTAGGTCGAATACTTCTTGAGGAAC
>DASWWQ010000027.1:0-3861 GCA_036405935.1 Flavobacteriales bacterium | reverse complement strand
CACGTTGCGCGCCATCGAGAAGTGGGCCGTGCGCATCGGCGGAGGTACCAACCACCGCCATGGTCTTTACGACATGGTGATGATCAAGGACAACCACACCGACTACGCCGGGGGCATTCCCCAGGCCATCCAAGGCACTTTGGCCTACTTGCGCGAACACGGCCTGGACCTGCCCATCGAAGTGGAGACCCGCAACCTGAACGAGGTGCGTATCGCCCTGGATACCGGGGGCATGCACCGCATCATGCTGGACAACTTCGGATTCGACGACCTGCGCCGAGCCGTTCAGATGATCGGTGGCCGCTACGCCACCGAGGCCAGTGGCGGCATCACGTTGGAGAACGCCGGACGGTATGCCGAGACCGGGGTGGACTTCATTTCCGTGGGCGCGCTCACCCACTCCGCCGGTAGCCTGGACCTGAGCCTGAAGGCCATGCTCTGATCCATGCGAGCCGCGGAACGCCTCAAGCGACAACTTCTTTACTCGCGCACCAACCGCAGGCTCATCGCTTGGACCGCCGCTTGGCACCCGCCGGGTTTCGCAGGGCTGGACCTCTTCCGCATCTCCCGCTTCTTCTTCCGCGCCATCCATCAAGGTGAACTGGTGACGCGCGCTTCGGCCATCGCCTTCCGGCTCTTCCTGGCGTTGTTCCCCGGCCTGTTGGTACTGCTGACGTTGATCCCTTTCATCCCCGTACCGCACTTCCAGGAAACCCTGCTGCTCTCCTTCCGCGAGCTGTTGCCGGTGGAAGTGTACCGCTTCATCGAAGGCCTGCTGCACGACCTGCTCGTGAAGAAGCACAGCACGCTGCTCAGCGTGAGCTTCGTGCTGGGGATCTTCTTCGCCAGCAACAGCATCGCGGCCATCCTCGACGGTTTCAGTGCGAGCTATCAGGTCACCACGTGGCACAGTCCATTGAAGCAACGCCTATGGAGCCTCGGGTTGCTCTTCGTGCTCGCCGTATTGTGCGTAATGGCCGCCGCCCTGCTCACCCTCGGCTCGTGGACCGTGTCCGAACTGCGTTCATCCGGCATCGTGCTGAACGCCTGGGAGAGGGGGCTCTTCTTCTTCCTGAAAGGAGCGGTGGCCGTGCTTCTGACCCTGTGCGCGCTTTCGCTGCTGTACTTCGCGGGTGACCCCACGGCCAAGCGGTTCCGCCTCTTCACCCCCGGAGCCATCCTCGCCCTGGTGCTGGTGTTCGTGCTTTCCCAAGGGTTGGCGTTCATGTTCGACCACATCACCGACTACAATGCGCTCTACGGCTCCATCGGGGCCATCATCGCCGTGCAGATCTGGCTGTACCTCAACATGATCGTGATCCTGGTGGGCTATGAGCTCAATGCCAGCATCGCCATGGCCAAGCGTCGCAAGGATGTTCGGACCGCAGCGGACCGTTCCGTGCGATCGGTACCTTAGCCACGTACCCGTTCCGCATGATCCATCGTTCCGGCATCCTGTCCCTCGTTCTCCTTCTTCTCGTCCTTCCGCTCCGCGCCCAGCACGCCGCTTTCCCGGCCAACACGTACCGGAGCAGCGACAATCCCCACTACTGGAAGAACAGGCCGCCCTATCCGGGATACTGGCAGCAGGATGTGCACTACACCATGCGGGTGAGGCTCGACGAGCAACGCAACGTGGCCGATGGCACGGTGGTCCTGCAGTACTGGAACAACTCGCCCGACACGCTACGCCACGTCTTCTTCCACCTCTACCAGGAGGCCTTCAACGCGGACAGCTACATGGACCGGCTGTACAAGGACCGCGGTGGCAGCGGATTTCCGACGGACCGGAAGCGCGGAACGGAACTGCACACCCTTACCGCGAACGGCGAAGCCCTGGAACGCGAACAGGACAACACGATGGTGAAGGTGCTGCTGAAGGAACCCCTCGCCCCCGGTGGCAGCACCACGTTCAACTACACCTTCACCACCCACTGGGGCGGCATGCGCCGCATGAAACTGCTCGACGCATGGGGCCACAAGCATTTCGACGGTTGCCACTGGTACCCCCGGATCAGCGTGTACGACCGCAAGTTCGGCTGGGATACCCAACAGCACCTGAACCACGAGCTGTACGGCGACTTCGGCACCTACGACGTGGAACTGGACATGGCGAACGACATGGTGGTGGAAGCAACCGGCACCCTGCTCAATACCGACGAGGTGCTACCCGCTGACCTGCGTGCGAAGCTCGACCTCTCCCATTTCCGCGACAAGGTGTGGGACGAGGCACCGAGCATCATCACCGCCTACGAGCCGGGTGTGCGCAAGACCTGGCGCTACCATGCGGAGAACGTGCACGACTTCGCCTTCACCGCCGATCCCACCTACCGCATCGGCGAAACGAGCTGGAACGGGATCCGCTGCATCGCCGTGGTGCAGGAACCGCACGCGAGCAAATGGCAGAACGCCGCCGACTACTGCATGCGTTCGGTACGGGTGCACAGCGAGCAGATCGGCATGTACGCCTATCCCAAGATGGTGGTGGCCGATGCCTATGACGGCATGGAATACCCGATGCTGACGCTCGATGGCGATAGGGATCCCGACTACCGCAGCCTGTTCGTGCACGAGATCGGACACAACTGGTTCTACGGCATGGTGGGCAACAACGAGACCTATCGCGCCATGCTGGACGAGGGTTTCACGCAGTTCATCACCGCGTGGGGGCTGATGCACATCGATGGCGACACCGCCGTGAGCGATACGCCCCGCACCGCCTACGAACGCCGATACACCCAGCCGAAGCTGGTGATGGAGAACTCCGTCTACAACGGCTACATGCCCGATGCCGTGCGCGACCGGCTTCCGCCCATCAACGTGCACAGCGATGAGTTCGAACACTTCGGGGGGCGCTACCGGCACGTCTACTACAAGACCGCCACCATGCTCTTCAACCTGCAGTATACGCTGGGCGACAGCCTCTTCCTGGCCGCGTTGCAGAACTACTTCCACCGCTGGAAGATGTGCCATCCCTACGTGGAGGACTTCCGCCAGAGCATCACCGACTTCACCAAGGTGGACCTCAACTGGTTCTTCGACCAATGGATCGGGACCGGCAAACGCGTGGACTATGCCGTGGTGGGCGTGAAGAACCGCGGCAAGGACGGTGGACAGCGCATCCACCTGCGCCGCAAGGGCGGCATCCAGATGCCCATCGACCTCACGGTGACGGCGCGTGACGGACGGCGCTACGACTACCACATCCCCAACACCTGGTTCGTGAAGAACACCTCCGCCCAGGTGCTCCCCCGCTGGATCGGTTTCGATGAACTGGAGCGCGACCACTTCGTAAATGTGGACATCCCCTCGGGCATCGCCGACGTACGCATCGACACCACCTATCGGTTGGCGGACGCCTATCAACTGGACAACAGCCTGAGACTGCCCGTCATCACCACCTTCGACCACCACATCAACAACCGCCCGGACCGGAAGGTGTACGAAGGCTTCGGACGACCCGACCTCTGGTGGAACGGCTACGACGGTATCAAGGCCGGGGTGCATTTCCACGGCGATTGGATGCGCTACAAGCATCAACTGTGGTTCACGGCCTGGCTCAACACCGGACTGGCGCAACACCTCCCGCCGGGTGCCAGCAACATCGGCTACGATGCACTGAACTTCAACTTCCGTTACCGCAACGGCACGGAGCGTTTCCTCAAGGGGTCATCCGTGCAGGTGGAAGCCCGCCTTCTCGATGGTCTCGAACGTTATGCGGGCACCTTCGACTGGACGCCCGACAACGGGAGCACACGTCTGTACTCCACCCTTCGCTTCCTGCTGCGCCGCGACAGCACCGACCTCACCTATCTCCTGTATCCCGGGCAGTGGGAGTTGAACGCCCTGAACAGCGCCTTG